>NZ_JAZEWV010000016.1:0-133272 GCF_036353415.1 Actinacidiphila polyblastidii | reverse complement strand
GACGGCCCGAGGGCGTCTGTGCGAAGTTCCCCGTGAAGTTATGCCAACACGGTTCCATTCCTCCATCCAACCCCTACGCTTTTCCCACAGCGCCGGTGGGGGCCGGTGCTCATCAGGGGGCGAGACGCACGGGGTCCGGTACCCGGCATGGGACGGCGGTCCCTGGCCGGGTGCCGGGCTCCACGCGAGACGCGCCCCGCCGCCACTGGGGGAGCGCCCATCATCGGGAGTGGTGTCCATGGGACGAATCCGCGTTCTGGTCGTCGACGACCATCGCATCTTCGCCGAGTCTCTTGCCGCCGCACTCGCCGCGGAACCTGACGTCGACGTGTCGGCGGCGGGCAGCGGCCCGGCCGCGCAGCGGTGTCTGGACCGCGCGGCGGTCGACAACCGCCGGTACGACGTCCTGCTGGTCGACGCGGACCTCGGCGGCGGCCCGCACCCGCCGGTGCTCGCGGCCGTGCCGCCGCTGCCGATCGGCTCCGGCGCCCGGCTGCTCGAACCCCGGGACCCGGTGCTCGACGGCCTCGCGCTGGTGGAGCGGGTCCGCGCCGAGCACGCCGGAACCCGCACGGTGGTGCTGGCCGAGCGGGACGACCCGGTGCGGGCCGCCCGCGCGCTGCAGGCCGGGGCGTCCGGCTGGGTGGCCAAGGACTGCTCGCTGTCGCGGCTGCTCTCGGTGGTGCGCGGCGTGCTGCGCGACGAGACGCATCTGCCGCCCGCGCTGCTGACCGGGGTGCTGCGCGAGCTGACCGCGGCCCGCCGCAACCGCACCGAGAGCGAGCGGCTGGTGGAGTCGCTGACGCCGCGCGAGCAGGAGGTGCTGCGCTGCATGGTGGCGGGTCTGGGCCGCAAGGCGGTCGCCGAGCGGCTCTTCCTGTCCCCGCACACGGTGCGCACCCACATGCAGAACGTGCTGGGGAAGCTGGGTGTGCACTCCACCCTCGCCGCGGTCGCGCTGGCCCGCAGGGCCGGCGTCGGACCGGTGGAACTGGTCCCGTCAGCCGGGGACGTTGTCGAACGGCGCGGTCAGCTGTCGTAGCAGCGAGGCGAGTTCGACGCGCTGGCGCTCGCTCAGCTCGCCCAGGATGGCCCGCTCCTGGGCGAGCAGCCCGGCCAGCGCCTCGTCGGCCCGGTCGCGCCCCTCGGGGGTGAGCCTGACCAGCACGCCGCGCCGGTCGCTGGGGTCGGGGAGGCGCTCGACCAGCCGCTTGTGGGCGAGCCGGTCGATCCGGTTGGTCATGGTGCCCGAGGTGACCAGGGTCTGGGTGAGCAGCTGCCCGGGAGAGAGCTGGTACGGGCGCCCGGCCCGGCGCAGCGAGGTGAGCACGTCGAACTCCCAGGGCTCCAGGCTGTGCTCGGCGAACGCCAGCCGCCGGGCCCGGTCCAGGTGCCGCGCGAGCCGGCTGACCCGGCTGAGCACCTCCAGGGGTTCGACGTCGAGGTCGGGGCGCTCTCGGCGCCATGCAGCGACCAGCCGGTCGACCTCGTCCTCCATGGAGATCAGTGTAATAGGTCTGTCGACATGAAGTCTCTTGACATCAAGATATAACGGGGAGGAGCCTGGAGGGCGAGGGCAGGACGCGATCCTCCGCTTGACCAGGACGGCTCAGAACACCCCAGGGGGTACGCACGATGCAAGCAGCTCCGACGTGGGACCCGCAGCAGTACCTCCGGCACTCCACCCACAGGACCCGCCCCTTCCTCGACCTGCTGACCCGGATCTCCGGCCTGCCGGGTGGCGCCGAGCCGCGCATCGCCGACGTCGGCTGCGGGCCCGGCAACGTCACCGCGCTGCTCGCCGACCGCTGGCCGGGCGCGCGGATCACCGGCTACGACAGCTCGCGCGAGATGCTGACCGCCGCGCAGCGGTACGCGGGACCGACCGCGGGCGGCGGCGCGATGGACTTCCGGCGCGCCGACGCCGCCGTGTGGAGCCCCGAGGAGCCGTACGACCTGATCGTCTCCAACGCCGCGCTGCAGTGGGTGCCCGGCCACGCCGACCGCTTCCCCGACTGGATCGGGCACATCACCCCCGGCGGCACCCTCGCCTTCCAGGTGCCGGGGAACTTCGACGCCCCCAGCCACGCGCTGCTCGCCGAGCTGTGCGACGCCCCCCGCTGGCGCTCCCGGCTCGACGGCCACGGCCGCCGCTACGTGCACATCCTCAGCCCCGGCGACTACCTGGAGCGCCTCACCGGACTCGGCTGCACCGACGTCGACGTCTGGGAGACCACCTACGTGCAGCTGCTGCAGGGCGAGGACCCGGTGCTGGAGTGGACCAAGGGCACCGCGCTGCGGCCGGTGCTGACCGCGCTCGACGAGGACCGGGCGGCGGCCGGCGAGTTCGTCGGGCAGTACCGCGACCTGCTGCGCAAGGCGTACCCGGCGGGTCCGCACGGTACGGTCTTCCCCTTCCGCCGCATTTTCGCCGTCGCCCGCACGCCCGGGGGCGGGACGCCGCCGGCGCCCACCCCCGAGGAGGCCGCCGCGTGATCACCGGCGTCGACCACGTCCAGCTCGCCGCGCCCGAGGGCAGCGAACCGCTGCTGCGCGCGTACTACACCGGGGTGCTCGGCATGAGCGAGCTGACCAAGCCGCCGGTGCTGGCCGGCCGCGGCGGCTGCTGGTTCAGCGCCGGGACCGCCGTGCTGCACCTCGGCGTCGAGGAGGACTTCCGGCCCGCCCGCAAGGCCCATCCGGGCATCCGGGTCACCGGCATCCACGGCTTCGCCCGGCAGCTGAAGGCCAAGGGCGCCACGGTGGTCTGGGACTACGACCTGCCGGGCCACGAGCGCTTCTACTCCGAGGACCCGGTCGGCAACCGGCTGGAGTTCCTCGAACCGCTCGCGACCAGGAACTGAGCGACCGGGAACCGGCGGCCCGTCGGCGCGGCCCGGCCGCCGGGCCGCGCCGCGCCGGTGCGCCTCACAGGGTGAGGAAGGCCGCGCCGATCAGCGCCGCGCCGAGCCCGGCCAGCGTCCACGCGGTGCGGCGCATCCGCAGCCCGCCCGCGACCACGACCGCGGCCAGCAGCAGCGCTCCGCCCAGCGGCAGCCAGGAGAAGAACAGTCCGCCCCAGCCGGAGCGCACCGCTGTGGTCGTGCCGGGCTCCAGCACCACCGGCACCCGCTCCCCGACGCGGTGCCTGACCGGCAGGCTGACGGTGACCTTCGGCCGCGCCGTCGCCGTGCCCCTGGGCGCGAAGGGCCCGGTGCACGACGAGTCGCCGCACGCGGCCAGCGTCACGGTGCCGCGCTCGCGCCCCTTGGTGAGCATCACGTAGTGCGCGGTCCGCCAGGAGTCCCAGCCGCCGGACACGAGGATGAGCAGCGCGAGGGCGCCCGCACCCACCACCCGGGCCAGCAGCACCAGCCCCCAGGCGCTCTCCGCGGTCCGGCGGGAACGGCTCCGTGTGACCATGCGGGCGATCTTTGGCCATCGCATGGCGTCCGGTCAACCACCGCGGCGCCACCGGTCAGCTGTTGTAGGTGCTCTGCGCCCGTTCCAGTCCCTCGCCGACGAGCGCCTCGACCGCGTCGGCCGCCCGGTCCACGAACCAGTCCAGGTCCCCGCGCTCGGTGGCGGAGAAGTCCTTGAGCACGAAGGCCGCCACGTCCATCCGGCCCGGCGGCCGCCCGATCCCGGCCCGCACCCGCAGGTAGTTCGCGCCGAGCGACTTGGTGATCGACTTCAGCCCGTTGTGGCCGTTGTCGCCGCCGCCGAGCTTGAGCCGCAGGGTGCCGTAGTCGATGTCCAGCTCGTCGTGCACGGCGACGATCTGCTCGGTGGGCACCTTGTAGAAGTCCTTGAGCGCGGTCACCGGTCCGCCGGACAGGTTCATGTACGACATCGGCTTGGCCAGCACCACCCGCCGGCTGCCCGGTCCCGGCGGCCCGATCCGGCCCTCGACGACCTGCGCCTGCGCCCGGCCCGACCGCTTGAACGTCCCGCCGATGCGGGCGGCGAGCAGGTCGGCCACCATGAAGCCGATGTTGTGGCGGTTGCGGGCGTACTCGGGGCCCGGGTTGCCCAGGCCCACGACCAGCCAGGGTCCTGCGGTGTCGGTCATCCACGTCTCCGTCTCGCACACATGCTGCGGCCGCCGCCGCACCCAGGAGGGTACGGCGGCGGCCGGGGAACAGCGGGATCAGGCCTCGTCGGCGGCGTCCTCGTCGGCGGCGGTCTCGCCCTCGGCGGCGGCCTCCTCGGTCTCGCCCTCCTCGTCGGCGGCCTCGATCTGCGCGGCCACGACCTGGATGACGACCGCGTCCTCGTCGACGGCGAGCACGGTGCCCTTGGGCAGCTCGATGTCCTTGGCGAGGATGGCGGCGCCGGCCTCCAGACCCTCGACGGAGACCGTGACGCCCTCGGGGATGTGGGTGGCCTCGGCCTCGACCGGCAGGGTGTTGAGGACGTGCTCCAGCAGGTTGCCGCCCGGGGCCAGCTCGCCCTCGGCGGTCACCGGGATCTCGACGGTGACCTTCTCGCCGCGCTTGACCGACAGCAGGTCGACGTGCTCGAGGAAGCCCTTCAGCGGGTCGCGCTGCACGGCCTTGGGGATGACCAGCTCGGACTTGCCGTCGATCTGCAGCGCGATCAGCACGTTGGCGGTGCGCAGCGCGAGCAGCAGCTCGTGGCCGTTGACGGTGACGTGCTGCGGGTCGGCGCCGTGACCGTAGATGACGGCGGGGACGCGGTTGGCACGGCGCACCCGGCGGGCCGCGCCCTTGCCGAACTCGGTACGTGCTTCGGCGGCGATCTTGACCTCGGCCATGATGCTCAACTCCTCGTGAACGGTGGGGATCAGGGGCGGTCGCCCGACCCACGACAGGCCGTTCTCCTACGAGGAGCGCGTCGATAACGGAGGCGGGACCGGACATGCGTCCGGGGCCTCCCTCGCCGAGCAACGCGGACAGCGTAACCGGCGGGAAGGCCCCGGACGAAATCGATCAGCGGGTCCGGCGGACGGCGCTCAGTGGGAGTCCTCGAAGAGGCTGGTCACCGAGCCGTCCTCGAAGACCTCGCGGACGGCGTTGGCGATGGTCGGCGCCATCGACAGCACGGTGATCTTGTCGAGCTCCAGCTGCCCGGGGGTGGGCAGCGTGTCGGTCAGCACGAACTCGCTGACCTTGGAGTTCTTCAGCCGGTCCGCGGCAGGACCGGACAGCACGCCGTGGGTGGCGGTGACGATGACGTCCTCCGCGCCGTTGGCGAACAGCGCGTCGGCGGCGGCGCAGATCGTGCCCGCGGTGTCGATCATGTCGTCGACCAGGACGCAGACGCGGCCCTTCACGTCGCCGACCACCTCGTGCACCTTGACCTGGTTGGCGACGTCGGGGTCGCGGCGCTTGTGCACGATGGCCAGCGGCGCGCCGAGCCGGTCGCACCAGCGGTCGGCGACCCGGACCCGGCCGGCGTCCGGCGAGACCACGGTCAGCTTGGTGCGGTCGACCTTGGCGCCCACGTAGTCGGCGAGGATCGGCAGCGCGAACAGATGGTCCACCGGGCCGTCGAAGAAGCCCTGGATCTGGTCGGTGTGCAGGTCCACGGTGAGGATCCGGTCGGCGCCCGCGGTCTTGAACAGGTCCGCCATCAGCCGGGCCGAGATCGGCTCGCGGCCGCGGTGCTTCTTGTCCTGCCGGGCGTAGCCGTAGAACGGCACGATCACGGTGATGCTCCGCGCGGAGGCCCGCTTGAGAGCGTCGATCATGATCAGCTGTTCCATGATCCACTGGTTGATGGGGTTGGTGTGGCTCTGGATCAGGAAGCAGTCGGCGCCGCGCGCCGACTCCTCGAACCGCACGTAGATCTCGCCGTTGGCGAAATCGAAGGCGCGGGTGGGCACCAGCTCCACCTCTAGTTCGTGGGCCACCGCCTCCGCCAGATCGGGGTGGGCGCGGCCGGAGAAGAGCATCAGCTTCTTCTCACCGGTCGTCTTGATCCCGGTCACTGCACCGTCTCCTTGGTGTTCGACTGGTGTTCGACACAGCTTCTCCCGGGATTCGGGTGAGCTGGCGGAATTGTGTGCACCCCACACGGTACGCCCCATCCGGCGCACCTGTGCACCGGCCGGACGCCCGTGAGACGACCCTCACTCGCCCGGCCGGTCGCCCTCCGGAGCGCCCTCGTGCAGGGCCCGCTCGGCCGCCTGCGCGGCCGCGCTGCCAGGGCGTTTCCTGGCCACCCAGCCCTCGATGTTGCGCTGCTGGCCGCGTGCCACGGCCAGCGAGCCGGCCGGCACGTCCTTGGTGATCACCGAGCCGGCCGCGGTGTACGCGCCGTCGCCGACGACGATCGGGGCGACGAACATGTTGTCCGAGCCGGTCTTGCAGTAGCTGCCGATCGTCGTGTGGTGCTTGGCCTCGCCGTCGTAGTTCACGAAGACGCTGGCCGCGCCGATGTTGGTGTGGTCGCCGATGGTCGCGTCTCCCACGTAGCTCAGGTGCGGCACCTTGGTGCCCTCGCCGATCGAGGCGTTCTTCATCTCGACGTACGTGCCGGCCTTGGCCTTCGCGCCCAGCCGGGTGCCGGGCCGCAGGTAGGCGAAGGGTCCGACGTTCGCCTGCGCGCCGATCTCGGCCTGCTCGGCGACCGTGTTGGAGACCCGGGCCCCCGGGCCCACCACGGTGTCGGTGAGCGTGCAGTTGGGGCCGACCTCGGCGCCCTCGGCCAGCCGGGTGCCGCCCAGCAGCTGCGTGTTCGGGTGCACCAGGGCGTCCGGCGCGAGCACCGCCTCGACGTCCAGCCAGGTGGAGGCCGGGTCCACGATGGTCGCGCCGTCCAGCATGGCCTGGGCGAGCAGCCGGTCGTTGAGCTCGCGGCGGGCCTCGGCCAGCTGCACCCGGTTGTTGACGCCGGCGATCTCGCGGTGGTCCTGCGCGGCGCAGGCGCCCACCCGGTGGCCGGCCCCGCGCAGGATGGCCAGGGTGTCGGTGAGGTACTCCTCGCCCTGCGAGTTGTCGGTGGTGACCTTGCCGAGCGCCTCGGCGAGCAGCCGGGCGTCGTAGGCGTACACCCCGGAGTTGATCTCGCGGACCGCGCGCTGGGCCTCGCTCGCGTCCTTCTGCTCGACGATCGCGGTGACCTGGCCGTCGGCGGCGCGGATGATCCGGCCGTAGCCGGTCGGGTCGGGCACCTGGGCGGTCAGCACGGTCACCGCGTTGCCGTCGGCCTCGTGCGCGGCGACCAGGCCGGCCAGCGTCCGCGCGGTGAGCAGCGGCACGTCGCCGTAGGTGACCACGGCGGTGCCGTCCAGCACGACGCCCTGCCGGGTCAGCTCCTCGAGCGCCACGCGGACCGCGTGCCCGGTGCCGTTCTGTTCGTGCTGGACGGCCACCACGGCGGCCGGGTCGATCTCGGCGAGGTGCGCGGTGACCTGCTCGCGGCCGTGGCCGACCACGACGGAGAGGTGTTCGGGATCGAGGGCGCGGGCGGCGGCCACGGCGTGGCCGACCAGCGAGCGGCCGCAGATCGGATGCAGGACCTTGGGGGTGGCCGACTTCATGCGCGTGCCCTCACCCGCGGCGAGGATGACGACGGCAGCCGGGCGGTTGGGGCTCACGGGAGGAGACTCCTCGGCTTCGGATGTTGGACACCCGCAGGATACCGACCGCTTGTCCGACTGCTCCGCCGCCAGGACTCGAACCCGGACTTAAGGCACCAAAAGCCCCAGTGCTGCCAATTACACCACGGCGGATCAACTCGGCTGCTCCGGACCGTGGTCGGACCGTGCCGGGCTGGACGCCCCCATCATGCCGCACGAGGCGGGGTGGACGCGACGGTGATCCTGGGTAGAGATTGCGTCGGCGGGAAGGCGACCCTTACTCGATTACCCGTGTGGTCCTGTTGCCCCGACGTGCGCCGCTGCAATACTTACGGAGCCGTAGGTTACGGGCGTGACCGCCACCGACCACCGGGACCGGCCGGATCTCCGGCTCCTCCACATCCGACAAGGGACACATATGACCACTCAGACGGACGTGATCACAGAGTCCCGGGACCCCGGGCGCTCAGGACAGGATCCGCAGCCGCCCAGTGCCACCCGGGGCGGCGAGAGCAAGCGCTCGATCGAACAGATCGCGCTGCTCCTCTTCATCTGCATCCCCTTCGTGGCGCTGGCCGCCGCGGTGCCGCTGGCCTGGGGCAGGGGCATGAGCTGGCTCAACCTGGGCCTGATGGTCGGGATGTACTTCCTGGGCTGCCACGGCATCACCATCGGCTTCCACCGGCACTTCACCCACGGCTCGTTCAAGGCCAACCGGCCGCTGAAGATCGCGCTGGCGATCGCCGGCTCGATGGCCGTCGAGGGCCCGATCGTGCGCTGGGTCGCCGACCACCGCAGGCACCACAAGTTCAGCGACGCCGAGGGCGACCCGCACAGCCCGTGGCGCTACGGCGAGTCCTTCCCGGCCCTGATGAAGGGCCTGTGGTGGGCGCACATGGCCTGGCTGTTCGACGAGGAGCAGACCCCGCAGGAGAAGTACGCGCCCGACCTGATCAAGGACCCGGCGATCCGCCGCATCTCCCGCGACTTCTGGGCGTACACCGCGCTGTCGCTGCTGCTGCCCCCGCTCGTCGGCGGCCTCGTCACCATGTCGTGGTACGGCGCGTTCACCGCGTTCTTCTGGGGTTCGCTCGTTCGGGTGGCGCTGCTGCACCACGTCACCTGGTCGATCAACTCCATCTGCCACGCGGTCGGCAAGCGCCCGTTCAAGTCCCGCGACCGCTCCGGAAACGTGTGGTGGCTCGCGGTCCTCTCCTGCGGCGAGTCGTGGCACAACCTCCACCACGCCGACCCCACCTCCGCGCGGCACGGCGTGCTCCGCGGCCAGGTCGACTCCAGCGCCCGCGTCATCCGCTGGTTCGAGAAGGCCGGCTGGGCCAGCGACGTGCGCTGGCCGGACGCCGCGCGGATCGAGGCCCGGCGTAAAGAAAGCATCAGCGAGGCGGAAAGCATCAGCGAAGCGGCATGATGGTCGGGTGAGCGACGGCAACAACGCACGGGGGACGTCAGCCGGCACCGCCGGACCGACGGCGCGGCGCACGCGCAGGGTCCGGATGACCGGCAAGGAACGCCGCGAACAACTGCTGGACGTCGGCCGGGTGCTCTTCGCCGAACGCGGCTACGAAGGCACCTCGGTCGAGGAGATCGCGCACAAGGCCGGCGTCTCCAAGCCCGTGGTATACGAGCACTTCGGCGGCAAGGAAGGGCTCTACGCGGTCGTCGTCGACCGTGAGATGAGCCGGCTGCTCGACATGGTGACCGGCGCCCTCACCGGCGGCCATCCCAGGGAACTGCTGGAACAGGCCGCGTTCGCCCTCCTCGACTACATCGAGCAGTACACCGACGGCTTCCGCATCCTGGTGCGCGACTCGCCCGTGGCCCAGTCCACCGGCACCTTCGCCTCACTCATCAGCGACATCGCCACCCAGGTCGAGGACATCCTCGGCCACGAGTTCAAGCAGCGCGGCTTCGACCCCAAGCTCGCCCCGCTCTACGCGCAGGCGCTGGTGGGCATGGTCGCGCTGACCGGCCAGTGGTGGCTCGACGCGCAGCGGCCCGGCAAGGCCGAGGTCGCCGCCCACCTGGTCAACCTCTCCTGGAACGGCCTGTCGGGGCTGGAACCCAAGCCCCGGCTGATCGGCCACCGCAAGAACTGAGCCGAGCCGAGCCGGGCGGGCCGCGGGCGCGGTCCGCCCGGCTCAGGCGTTCAGGTGCGGGGCCGACCGGGGCGCGGTCGGCCGGCGGAGGGTCAGCCGGTGTTGCGCAGGCCGGCGGCCACCCCGTTGACGGTGAGCAGCAGCGCCCGGGAGAGCAGCGGGTCCGGCGTCTCGCCCGCGGCGGCCGCCGCGCGCTGCCGGGCCAGCAGGGTGACCTGGAGGTAGGAGATCGGGTCCAGGTACTGGTCGCGGATCCGGAAGGTGCGGGCCAGCGCCGGGCTGCCGGCCAGCAGCTCGCTCTCCCCGGTGATCCGCAGCACCTCGCTCACGGTGAGGTCGTGCTCCGCCTCGATCGTGGCGAAGACGTGCTTCAGCTCCTCGGGGACCAGGGTGTCCACGTAGTGCCGGGCGATCCGCAGATCGGTCTTGGCCAGCGTCATCTCGACGTTGGACAGGAAGTTGCGGAAGAAGTGCCACTGCCCGAACGCCTCGTCGATGACCGTGTCGAGCCCCGCCTCGCGGGCCGCCTTCAGCCCGGTGCCGACACCGAACCAGCCGGGCACGATCTGCCGCGACTGCGTCCAGCCGAAGACCCACGGGATGGCCCGCAGCCCGTCCAGGCCCGCGCCGGAGTCCGGGCGGCGCGAGGGGCGCGAGCCCAGGTGCAGCTCGCCGAGCTGGTCCACCGGAGTGGCGGCGAAGAAGTACGGCGGCAGGTCCGGGTCCTCCACCAGCGCCCGGTACGCGCCGTGCGCGGCGTCCGAGACGATGTCCATCGCCGCGTCCCAGCGGGCCAGCGCCTCGTCGGACTGCCGCGGCGCGGTGTGCATCGCCGACGCCTGGAGCGTGGCGGCGACCGTCAGCTCCAGGTTCTCCCTGGCCAGCGCCGGGATCAGGTACTTGTCCGAGATGACCTCGCCCTGCTCGGTCACCTTGATCTCGCCCTCCAGCGTGCCCCAGGGCTGCGCCAGGATCGCGGTGTGCGAGGGGCCGCCGCCGCGGCCGACGGTGCCGCCGCGGCCGTGGAAGAGCCGCAGCCGCACCCCGTGCCGGTGCGCCACGTCGCGCAGCCGCCGCTGGGCCCGGTGGATCTCCCACTGCGAGGTGGTGATGCCGCCGAACTTCGAGGAGTCGGAGTAGCCGAGCATGACCTCCTGCACGTCGCCGCGCAGCGACACCAGCCGCCGGTAGGAGGGGTCGGACAGCATCTCGTCCAGCAGCTTGTCGGCGATCTTCAGCTCGTCGGTGGTCTCCAGCAGCGGCACGATGCCGATCTTGGCGACGCCCGCGTGCAGGTCGATCAGCCCCGCCTCGCGGGCCAGCACCGCCGCCGCGAACACGTCGTCGGAGCCCAGGCACATCGAGATGATGTACGACTCCACGACCTCCGGGCCGAACCGCTCGAACGCCTCCCGGATGGTGTGGAAGACCCCCAGCGTCTTCGCGCCCGCCTCGTCCAGCGGCGCCGGCGTCGGAGCCAGCGGCCGGCGCGAGCGCAGCTCCTTGGCGAGCAGCTTGCGGCGGTAGTCGCGCGGCATGTCGGAGTACCGCCAGGACTCCTCGCCGAGCCGGTCGAAGAGCTGGCCCAGCGCGTGGTGGTGCGCCTCGGCGTGCTCGCGCACGTCCATGGTGGCCAGCTGCAGGCCGAAGGCCGACAGGGTGCGGATGGTGCGGTCCATCCGGCCGTCGGCGATCAGCCCGCCGCGGTGCGCCCGCAGCGAGTTCTGGACCAGCCGCAGGTCGTGCAGCAGCTCGGCGGTGCCCAGGTAGTCGCGGCCGACCACGTGCGGGGTGCCGGCGGCGAGCCGCTCCCGGGTGTTGACCAGCTTCTGCCGGATGCAGGTGGCCTTGAGCCGGTACGGCTCCTCGGCGTTCAGCCGCTTGTAGCGCGGGCTGATCTCCGGCAGCGTCACCAGGTCGTTGGACAGGGAGTCCAGCAGCTCGGTGCTCGCGCCGGAGTTGCGGATGGAGTTGGACAGCGCGCCGCGCAGGAAGTCCACCAGCTCCAGCGCGTCGGTGATGCCGTGCTCGTGCTGCAGGATCAGCACGTCCCAGGTGACCTGCGGGGTGACGTTCGGGTTGCCGTCGCGGTCGCCGCCGATCCAGGTGCCGAAGGTCAGCGGCCGCGCCTCGGGCGGCAGCGGCACGCCGACCCGCTCCAGCTCGGCGGCGAGGTCCTCCAGCACCTCGCCGACCGCGCCCGCGTGCAGCTCGTCCAGATAGTAGACGGCGTTGCGGGCCTCGTCGGCGGGCTCGGGCCGTACCACCCGCAGCTCGTCGGTCTGCCACAGCAGGTCGATGTTCTCCGCCAGCCGCAGGTCGGCCCTGCGGCGCTCGCCGGAACCCGCCCCGGCCGCACCGTCCGCGGCCTCCAGCAGTTCGGCGATCCTGCGCAGCTTGTTCAGCACCGAGCGGCGGGCCGCCTCGGTGGGATGCGCGGTGAACACCGGCCGCACGTTCAGATTGCGGACGGTCTCCCGTACGTGCTCCGGGTCGCCCTCCTTCAGCAGGTCGGCCGTCTGCGCGAGCAGGCCGCCCTCGGCCGCACGCCGGGCCCGCAGGTCCCGGCCGCGGTGCACCTGCTCGGTGACGTTCGCCAGGTGGAAGTAGGTGGAGAAGGCGCGGACCAGCTTCGCGGCGGTCTCCAGATCGGTCTCGCCGAGCAGGGCGGCGGCGGCCTCACCGTCGCTCCGGGTCAGGGCGCGGACCTTCTCGACCAGGTCGAGGAGTTCCTGCCCCTCCTGCCGGACGAGCGTGCCGCCCAGCAGCTCGCCCAGTCGTCGGATGTCGGCCCGCAGGGCGGTACTGCTGTCCTTGGGGGTGTCGGCGCTGCTCACAGGTGCGGCTCCTTGTGCAGGGGAATGGGCGACGGCGGATGACGAATGGACTCGCGGACCGCGCTGTCCGACCGGTCAAGGATAGGTCGCGGTCCTGTCCCCGAGACGAGCCGGCCCACCTGCCGGACATCGGCCGGTCGCGCGGAGCGGCCAGGATGGGCCGGTCACGCCGTACCCGCCACCGCCTAGTCTGGACGCCATGAGTACGACGGGGGCGCACGTACCGGACGACGGGGCTGGGGGACCATCCCGGCCCGGATGGTGGTGGTGGACGAGGCGGCGCGGGTTCGCGCTGGACGCCGCGCTGGCCGCGGTGTCGGCGGTGGAGAGCGCTTTCGAGGGCGCGACCTTCGCGCAGAAGACCGGGATCGCGACGAGCGCGGGCGCGCTGTTCGGCCTGCTGGTCGGCGCGGTGCTGCTGCTGCGGCGGCGCTGGCCGGTGGCGGTGGTGCTGGTCGGCATCGCGGTCAGCCCGGCCCAGATGGGCTTCGCCCTGTCGCTGGTCGGCCTCTACACGCTGGCCGCCTCCGACGTCCCGCGGCGGATCACCGCGGCGCTGGCCACCATGAACGGCGCCGGCACCATGCTGGTCGCCTTCCTCAACTTCGAGGACAGCCTGCGCCACCCCGACAGCGGCCGGGCGGCGTCACTGCCGCTGGTGTTCATCATGTCCGCGCTCGTCGCGCTCGGCCTGACCGCGCCGCCGGTGCTGCTCGGGCTGTACGTACGGGCCAGGCGGCGGCTGGTGGAGAGCCTGCGGGAGCGGGCCGACGGCCTCGAACGCGAGCTGGAGCTGCTCGCCGAGAAGGCGCTGGAGCGGGCCGAGCGGGCCCGCTCGGACGAGCGGACCAGGATCGCCCGCGAGATGCACGACGTGGTGGCGCACCGGGTGAGCCTCATGGTCGTGCACGCCGCGGCGCTCAAAGCGGTCGCGCTCAAGGACCCGTCGAAGGCGTCGGCGAGCGCGGAGCTGCTCGGCGACATGGGACGGCAGGCGCTGACCGAGCTGCGGCAGATGCTGGGCGTGCTGCGCACCGTGCCCGAAGCGGCCGCCGCCGCCGTCGCGGCGCTTCCCGCCGCCGGCGGCGGCCGGCCGGGGTCGGGGCCCGGCGCGGAGTACGCGCCGGGGCCCGCCCCCGCCTACGGACCCGAGTCGGGCGACGGCGACGAAGGGCCCTGCCTGGCCCAGCTCGCGGAGCTGGTCGAGGAGTCGGCGGCGGCCGGCATGGGCGTCGAGCTGGCCGTCGAGGGCGAGTCCCGCCCCTGCGGGCCGCGCATCGAGGCGACCGTCTACCGCGTCGTCCAGGAAGCGCTCACCAACGTGCACAAGCACGCGGCAGGAGCCAAGGCGAAGGTGCTGCTCGCCTACCGCGAGGCGGAGGTCGCCGTCCTCGTCACCAACGGCCCCTCGGACGGGTCCGCCCCCGCCGCCCTGCCCAGCGGCGGCCACGGCCTGGTCGGCATGCGCGAACGCGTCTCCGCCCACGGCGGCGGCTTCGCCGCCGGGCCCACCACGGAGGGCGGCTTCCGCGTCTCCGCGATGATTCCCCTCCCGGGCTGAGGGCTCTGCCCGGGAGGGGCGGGGGTCTGGGGTGGGGTCGTGTGCGGGGCCAGGGGTCAGGGCTCGCGGCCGGTGAGGGCGGCCAGGGTGCTGCGGATGTGGGCGAGGTGGGCGCGGATCTCGTCGCGGTGCTGTTCGTGCTCGCGCAGCGCGCGCTCGGAGTCGCGGCGGACCCGCTCCTCGTGCAGCCGGGCCTCGGCGATGAGCGCGGAGGCGCGGGCCTCTGCCTCGGCCTGCTGCTCGCGCAGCGCCTGCTCGGCGTCGGCGCGTTCGCGGTGCGCCTCCTGCAGGCGGCGCTCGGCGTCGGTGAGCAGGTCGGTGAGGCGGCCGTCGACGCCCGCGTCGCGCTCGGCCAGCTCCTGCTCCAGCGCGTCCATCCGCGCGCGCTGGTCGCGGTCGGTCTCCGCGGCGGTCTGCCCGAGGTGCTGCTGCACCGCGTCGAGCGTGCCGTTGGCCTCACCCCGTACCGCGTCCGCCTCGGCGCGGGCGTGGCCGAGGATCTCGGCGGCGCGGCCGCACGCCTCGTCGAGCACCGCCTGCGCCTCGTCCTCGGCGACCGCGAGGCGGGCCGTGGCCGCCGCGCGGGCCTCGTCCTGCAGGGTGCGGCGTGCGGTGTCCGCGGCGTCCCGTGCGTACTGGGCCTCGGTCTCGGCCCGGTCGCGCACCGCCGCGGCCTCCTCCTCCACCATGCGCAGCAGCTCCGCCGCGCCGGGGCCGAGCGCGTCGAAGGCGCTGCCGGTGAGCGCGCCGACCTGCTCGCGCAGCTGGGCGCACTCGGCGTCCATCTCGTTGGCGAGCACGGTCAGCCGGGCCGCGCGCTCCCAGGCGGCGTCCCGGTCCTCGGACAGCTCGTCCAGGAACCGGTCGACCTGGTCGGGTCGGTAGCCTCGGCCGCGCGGGGTGCTGAACCTCCCCTGCGGCGGGGGCGGTGGCTCAGGAGGCGGCGACGTCACTGGTTTCGGTGCCGGTGTCGATGCCGTGGTCGACGTCTCCGGTGTGGTCGTATTACTGCTCATGCCCTCTGCCCCTCGCCGTCGGGCCGATCCGAGTCATGGCCGCGCACTGTGACCCATTTTTGGCTTATGCCCGAATTGTACGGGCTGCGCCACTCCGACCCTTCTCCTACCCAGCGACCGGCGCGGCGACGAGTGCGCGGGCCACGGAAACATGGCGAAACGGTGACGGGCCGGGCGGAGGAGATCCTCCGCCCGGCCCGTCACCCCACCGGTCCGCTTCCCGCCGACTGCCCACCACCCGGGCCGGGTTCACCCCTGCGGCGGGCGCGGACTACAGCAGTCCGTCCCACATCTGCTCGATCAGCACCGACCACCAGTTCTCCGGCGAGGCGATCGCCGCCGGGTCCTGGGCGGCGAGCTGCGCCTGGAAGTCCACCGTCCAGCGGCCCGCCTGCTCGGGGGTGAGCCCGATCCGCAGCCGCCACATCCGGCCCAGCAGCGCCAGGCAGCGGGCGAACTCCGGCAGGCTGGAGTTCACGAACTGCGGCGGTGCGGCCGGCGCCCCGCCGGGACCGGCCTCCAGCGGCAGCGCGACGATGTGCGCGGTGCCGTACTGGACGCACAGCTGCCGGCCGAAGTCGTTCCCCATCACCAGGTACGAGCCGGCGTCCGAGGCGGCCCGCACCCCGCGCTGCGCGGCGAGTTCGGCGAGCGTCGGCACGGGCTGGCCGGGCTGGGCCTGGGCCCAGAAGAACGGCCCGAAGTCCACCGGAAGCCCCGACCACATGAGGGTCTGCGCCACGATGTCCGGCACGCCGGCCCGCGAGACCGCGCGCTGGTCGAACCGGAACACGCCCTGCGGCCCGAACGCCCCCGCCAGCTCCTGCCCGATCACGTCGAGGCCCACCGGCGGCACCCGCACCACCGCGTGCGGGTCCGGCATCGGCACCCGCTGCGGCTGCGGCCTGGCCGGCGCGCCCGCCACCTGGTGCAGCTCACCCTGGTGGGTCAGCAGATGCCGGACGCCCTGCCGGCGGCTCGCGTGGTCCTTCCCGTACGGGGCCGTGTGGCTGATCCGCACCTGCGGCCAGGTCTCGCGGATCATGCGCGTGCAGTAGCCGCCGGGCAGGTCGCACGACTCCAGCTCGGTGTGGAGTTCGAGCACCTGCTCGGGCCGGACGTTGAGCGAGCGCAGCTCGTGCAGGATCTGCCACTCCGGGTGCGGGGTGCCCGGCGCGGACCGCCGGATCAGCTGCTGCTCGCTGCCGTCGTGCCCGCGGTAGCGCAGCACCGCCATGTACCCGGGGCCGACGGTCGGCACCGCGGCGGCCTGCGGATAGCCGTACGCGGGTGGCGGCGGGGGCGCCATGCCCTGCGCGCCCGGCGGGGGCGGCGGCGGTCCGCCCAGTCCGGGCGGTCCGACGGGTCCGGCCATCATCGTGGCGGCGTAGTGCGGGCCGCCCGCGCCGGGCGGCGGGGGCGGCGCGGCTATGCCGTGCGGTCCTGGCGGCGGCGGTGGCGGGGTGCCGCCGGGGGTGGCGAGCATGGTGGCGGCGTAGTGCGGGTCGCCGCTGCCACCGCCACTGCCCGGCGGGGGCGGCGCCATGCCGTGCGGTCCTGGCGGCGGCGGTGGCGGGGTGCCCCCGGGGGTGGCGAACATCGTGGCGGCGTCATGGGGGTCGCCGCCGGGCGGCGGCGGGGGCGTGCCCGCGCCGGGCGGAGGCGGCGGGGGCGCGTCGAGGCCGCGCGCCGGCTGGCCGGCGGGACGCGGCGCGCTGCCCGGCACGGCCTTGGCCGTCTCCAGGTCGGCGATGTCCGCGGCGCCCTGGGCCACCGCCCGGCCCGGCGGCGGCAGCGGGACGGAGGGCCCGCCGGGCGGCGGGTACGGCGAGCCGCCCATGGTGTGGGGCACGCCGGGACGCGGTGCGGCCGGCGGCTCCTCGCCGGGGGCGATCATCGTCCGGGGCAGCGCGCTGCCGCCGGGCAGCAGCTCGGTGCGGGCCTCGGCGCCGACCGGCGCCTGCTGCTCGCCCTCGTCCGCGCCGGTGACCGGTGGTGCGAACACGGTCGCGGGCACCGGCACGGACTGCCCCTCGCCCGAGTCGCTGACCGTCTTCCCCGCCCAGCCGCCGGAGTCCGCGGCAGGGCGGTCGGAGGGACGCAGGTACGAGACGTTCCCCGAGCCATGGCCCTGGCCCGAGCGTTGGCCTGAGTCGCGGCCTGGGTCACGGCCTGAGTCCGGCCCGGACTCCTGCGCGGCGTCCTCGCCGGCGCCGGACTCCGGCCCCGCGGCGGCCGGCCGCAGGTACGAGACCCCGCCGGAGGCCCGGCCGTCGGCCGGTGCCGGAACCTCCGGCTCGGCCCCGGCACCGGCCTGCTCCACGTCCCGGCCCGGGGGCCGCCGCAGGTCCACGCCGCCCGAACCGTCGCCGGGCCGCCGGTAGTCGATCCGCCCCGAGGAGCCCGCGCCCGCGGGCTCCTGCGGAGTGGAGCCGTGCCCGCCGTCGGCCGCGGCCGTGGGCGCACCGCCGCCTCCGCCGAAGGTCGAGCCGGAACCGGAACCGGAGCCGCGCCGGTCGGGGATGCCCATCCTGTCCGCTGCGTCCTGGAGCCACTGCGGCGGGCTGAGCAGGAAGGACGTCGCTTCCAGATCGAGCCGCTGCGGCGGCTCCGGCACAGCGTCCTGCGGCGTCGGGCCGTACTCCTCCTCGTAGCGGCGGATCAGCTCGCCGACGGGGAGCGCCGGCCAGAGGGTGGCCTCCCCGCTGTCGCGGGCGATGATCACCCGGACCAGGCCGTCGTCGGAGAGCGGGCCGCCCTCGCGGGCCTCGGACCAGACCACGAAGCCGAGGTCGAACTCGCGGACCCGGATCTCGCGGGTCTCGTAGGCCGGCACGTCGGCGTTGATCCAGCGCTCCGCACGCTCCTGCGCCTGCGCGAAAGTCACCATCGCCGACCTCACCCCTCCACCGGGACGGCGGTGGCGAAGCCGCCGTCCACCATCAGGTTCGCCACCGTCTCCAGCTCCGGCGGGTTGCCGGCCAGCCGCAGCAGGAACTCGTCGAGCGTGTCGCCGCAGTTCAGCAGCAGTTCGGCGACACGGTCCGCGGGCGAGTCCCAGCGCTCGCCGTCGCGGGCGTCGTCATACGCGCAGAACCACACGGAGCCGGTGCGCTCGCCCTTCACCTTGACGGCGAGGACGCCGCCCTGCACGTAGCCGATCGCCAGGTAGTCCTTCGTCAGGTGGTCGCGCAGGCACTTGTTCACGTACACCAGGTCGTTGACCGCGGCGTCGTCGCGCACGGTGAAGAACGGCTGGTCGAGGAGGAGCCCGAGATCGGGGTCGAGCGCGACGCCCTTGGGCGCGCAGCCGCCGGCCGCCTTCAGGAAGGTGCGGTAGGCGCCGGGCAGCCGGTAGCCCAGCTCCTCCTCGACGTCGCGCACCTGCTGCTCGGTCACCGACACCGCGTCCACCGGCAGCCCGAAGTGCGCCGGCCTGGTCTCCTGGAGCGGCCGGGTGCCGCGCTTGGCGTGGTCCGCGACGGATTCGGCGAGGCCGCCGTGGTGCCGCAGCAGCGCCTTGACCTCCACCGGCACCAGCTCCAGCCGCCGGGTGCCGTGCACGTGGTGCCAGGTCCAGCCGTGCGGGGTGCCGACCGGGGACAGGCTCGCCCACAGCTGGTGGCCGGCGGCGTGCATCGCCGCGTTCGCCGACACGTAGTCGGTCAGGCGCAGTTCGTCGATCCCGAAGCCCTCGGGCGGTTCGGCGATCTCCGCGGCCGCGCGGGCGTACGGCGAGAAGTCGGGGCGGCCGTCGTCGTCCACCCAGACGCCCTGCGGATGGCGCGCCGCCCTGACCGGGTCGGGAAAGTGCACGACCTGTCCGGCGTAGGCCGCGTTGGGTGGCGCGGACTGTCCCGCGGCCGCGGGTCCGGGAGGTGCTCCCACCCCTTGCGGGCCTGTCGTCATGGCGGTTGCCCCCTGCTGCGTCTGGCTGTTGGGCACAGCCTAGGGGGTAGCGCTCGGCGGGTGAACGGGCTGGTCTGCGTACCCTGTGGACAAGCCCCCAGGGCCTGTGGACAACTCCCGTGGGCGTCCCCGGCGTCCCCGGCGTCCCGGACCGAGCGGCGTCCCGGAGCCGGCGGCCTCCCCGTACGACGGTCAGTCCGTACGACGGTCAATCCGTCTTCGCGGCCTCGCGCAGCTTCGCCGCCTGCTCGACCGGGATCGCGGCCCGCAGCGTGGCGGTCGTGTGGTCGGCCCGCACCGACTCGTACGCGGCGGTGGTGTCGCCCACCCTGACCACGGTGACCAGCACGGTGCCCGCCGGGCCCTTGGCGGCGTCGGCGATGGTGTACGTGACCTGCTGGTCGCCGAGGCTGCCGGTCGGCGCGGCGGCGTGCACCACGAAGGTGGTGGTGACGCCGTTCCTGGTCGTCCTGTACGACGTGCAGGTCTTCACCGCTGCGGCCAGGTCGTCCAGCACCTGCCGGGCCTCGCCGGTCCGGTAGGTGGCGACGACCGTGAGGCTGATCGTCTTGGCGTTCTTGTCCTTGTCCGCGGTGTCGGTGACCATCCCGCCCACGTACACCTGCCGCGGGTGCTTCGGCTGGCTGCTCCACTGGTCGGCGACCGGCTGGCACTGCGCGGGCGCCGCCTTCTGCTGGCCGCCGAGCAGCTGGGTCTTGGTGCCGGCCGGCAGCACCTGGACGTGCGGGACGTCCTTGGAGGTGAGCAGCGCCTGGGTGAGCTTCGCCGTGCGCACGGCGCCCGACGCGCGGACGTCCTGCGGCGCCTTCTCGGCGCCGCCGTCGCCGCCGCCGCAGGCCGCGGTGAGCGCGAGCACGGGCAGCAGGGCGGCGGATACCGCCGCCCCGCGGCCGCTACCGGCGAGTAGGCGACTGCCTGCAGGTATCCGCATCGCAACGTTCCCATGTGTCGTGTCCCGCCCCGGCTTCCGGGGGCGCGCGCCTCGTGCCGGCGCGGCTGCCGGCGGGCGGACCGCCCGCTGCCGCGCGACTTTACGGCACCGGGCAGGTCCTGCCGGGTGTGGGGCTGCTCACAGGAGGGTCGCGAGCGGCCTGGTCACTTCCGCGCGGCCAGCGCTGCCTTCAGTTTCGCCGCCTGCTCCCGGGCGACCGCCAGCGGCACCGGGCCCGCGCCGCCCTTGGGCCTGGTCGACAGGTACGAGGTGATGGTGTCGCCGGTGCGGACCACCGTCACCAGGGCGGCGCCGGTCTTCTTGTCGGAGGTGTCGGTCATCAGATAGGCGACCGAGGCGTCGCCGACCGCGACCGCCGGCCCCCTGCCGATCGTGAAAGGGGTGTGCTGCCCGGTGCCGTCCGCGCCGGTGAAGGAGGTGCAGGTGCGCAGCGCGGACAGCACGCCGTCCATCACCTTCTGGGCGTCGCCCGGCGCATGGCTGGCGACCAGCATCTGGTTGACGGTGTCGGGGGTCGCGCCCCCCGCCGTCTGCTGGGCGAAGGCCGCCCCGACCGTGGCCATCCGGTGGATGGCCGGCCGGGTGCTGGCGACGTCGGCGAGCGGCTGGCACTGCGGCTTGTCGGCGTGCATCACCGACGGTCCGCCGCTGTCGCCCTGGGCGCCCAGGGCGTCGGGGTCGAACGCCTCGGGCGCGGTGGTCTGCACGCCGTCGTCCTGAGAGGACTGCTGGACCACCCAGCCCGGCAGGTCGGCGTCGGTGACCAGGGCCCGGCTCAACTGCTGGACGGTGAGCGGGGCGTGGCCGGCGAGCGTGGCCGCGGCCGACGGCGACGCGCCGCCCTTGCCGTCGGCGTCGCCCGAGCCGCCCGAGCACGCCGCGGTGAGCAGCAGCACGGGCAGCGCGCAGGCGGCCGCGGTCTTCAGGGGGTGGTGAAGGGATCTGCGCATGGGGTCACGTTCCCTCGGTTCGGCGGTGGGGGGATCCGCGGGTGCGGGGCCGAGACCCCGATCATCGCGTCCGCCGCGCGCACCGTCCATGGCGTCCGCGGAGGCTGTGCCCGGGCTGTGCGCCGTGTACGTGCTGTGCCCGCGCTGCCGACGGACCGTCACCCCACGGTGACATGGCCCACACAGGATGGGGACGGCTCGGCGTATCGCTTCCACATCCGACGGCGTGTTTGGCACTCTGATCGACATACGGGGGAACGCCCGCTTGCGGCGGGCGGATGGAGGATGCACGCAAAACATGACAACACACGTACAGGCGGCGGGGGCCGCCGATCCCAGGCTGAGCTGGAGCACCGCACGAGATCCCGACGGGCCGCCGACGCTTCGGCACCGCAGGGACGGGATCCTGCCCGCGGTCGCCGCCGCGCTGTCCATCCGCGACGAGGTGCTCACCTGCACCGCCGCGCGCGGCGAACAGCCGCCCGCGCTGCACCCGATCGTGCGGGACTTCCTCGACGCGCTGCCCGCGGGACAGCGCGAGCGGTTCACCGGCCGGTGCGCGGAGGCGGTCCTGATCTCCCGTCACCTCACCGCGGCCGAGGCGGGCCGGAGCAAGCGGGCCTCCCGCAGACCCCTCACCACGGGCGAGGCCCGCAAGGCGCTGCGCGGCGGCAAACTGACCGCCCGCCGGATACGCGAGGACGGCGACCCCTCCCACGGCGCCTACATGCCGCCGTGCCGCTCCTGCGCGCCGCTGCTCGCCCACCTCGGCGTGCTGCCCTTCGACCCGGGCGCCGCCGGGTGACGAACGACCCGATGGCCGACCCGATGCGCGATCCGATGACCGGTCCGATGGCCGACCCGATGTCCGATCCGATGATCGGCGCGCCGATGGGCAGCACGCGGTTCCCGGCCGGCGTGGACGCCGCGCTGCGCGCCGCCGGCTGGCAGCCCGGCCGCTGGGACATCAAGCAGGCGGAGGAGTGGGCGGACGCGCTGCGCGGCCATGTCTCGCCCGGCGGCCACCGGCACGCGGTGTTCCCCGCGGCGGTCGAGGCGTGGGCGGAGTTCGGCGGCCTCGCGGTGCCCGCCGCGACCGGTCCTGCCCGGCAGATCGCGCCCTCCTCGGTCGTCGTCGACCCGATGCGCGGCCGCCACCTGGCCCGCACACTCGGCGACCTCGGCCGCGCCCTGGAGACCGAGACCGCGCCGCTCGGCGAGGAGCACGGCAGCGGCGCGCTGCTGGCCATCGACGCGGAGGGCCGGGTCTACGCCGTCGACCACACCGGGGACTGGTACGTCGGCCCCGAGATCGACACCGCGCTCACCGCCCTGGTCGGCGGAGTCGCCCCGGTCCGCCTGACCATGCGCTGAGCCGGCCCCCCGCGGCCGGCCGCCGCTGCTCCCGGCGGCGCACCGGGCCGTACGCGCCCGTCCCGCAGGCCGGCCCGCACCCCGTCCCGCAGGCCCGGCCGGGCAGCCGCGGGTCAGCCCGTGGGCTGTCGACCCTGACGCCGGTATGCGACCGAGGTCGTATACCCCTAGGGGGAGTGACCTACTTTCGGCTCCCCGAGGTTCGTACCGGCGGATGACGAACGGCCTCCGCCGATTCCATACGGTCATAGGGCGGGGTGGGAGCCCCATTCCCGGCCCCGGCGGCAAGGGGGTGGGGGTACCCCCACCCCGAGACGGAGACCTTCCCCATCGTGCGCGACCGCCCTCTCCACCAGGCTGGGACGCACGACGGGACGCAGCACCGAAGCAGCAGCACCGACGACGCAGCACCGACGCAGACCGGTACGCCACCCAAGCCGTGGACGCGGCAACGGACATATCAACGGGAGAAACAGTGACAACGGCCATGACGATTCCCACGGCTGGGGGCAGCGGAGAACGTTCGGCAGTTGCCGCCGCGGCCCGGACGGTCACCAAGGCGTACGGCTCGGGCGAGACGAAGGTGCTCGCGCTGGACTGCGTCGACGTCGACATCGCGAGCAGCCGCTTCACCGCCATCATGGGCCCCTCGGGCTCCGGCAAGTCGACCCTGATGCACTGCCTGGCCGGGCTCGACACGGTCACCGAGGGCCGCATCTGGGTCGGCGACACCGAGATCACCGGTCTGAAGGACAAGCGCCTCACCCAACTGCGCCGCGACAAGATCGGCTTCATCTTCCAGTCGTTCAACCTGCTGCCGACACTGAACGCGGCGGAGAACATCACGCTGCCGATGGACATCGCGGGCCGCAAGGTCGACCGCGACTGGTTCGAGCGGGTGGTGGAGACCGTCGGCATAGGCGGCCGGCTCAAGCACCGGCCGACGCAGCTGTCCGGCGGGCAGCAGCAGCGCGTGGCCGTCGCCCGCGCGCTCGCCGCACGCCCCGAGATCATCTTCGGCGACGAGCCGACCGGAAACCTCGACTCCCGGGCCGGCGCGGAGGTCCTCGGCTTCCTGCGCCGCTCGGTCGACGAGCTGGGCCAGACCATCGTGATGGTCACCCACGACCCGGTCGCCGCGTCCTACGCCGACCGCGTGCTCTACCTGGCCGACGGCCGCATCGTCGACGAGATGCAGAACCCCACCGCCGAGTCCGTGCTGGAGCGGATGAAGTCCTTCGACGGCCGCGGGAGGACGTCGTGACCGTCTTCAAGACATCGGTGCGCAACTTCTTCGCGCACAAGGGGAGAATGGCGCTCTCCGCGATCGCCGTCCTGCTCTCGGTGGCCTTCGTCTGCGGCACGCTGGTGTTCACCGACACCATGACGGCCACCTTCGACAAGCTCTTCGGCTCCACCGCTTCCGACGTCACCGTCTACGCCAAGAAGGTCGACGACCGCCAGTCCACCGGCATCCCGCAGACCGTCCCCGCGTCCCTCCAGGACAAGCTCGTCCACGTCGCCGGCGTCGCCTCCTCGGCGCCCGACGTCACCAGCGAGGACGTCACCGTCGCCGACGCGCACAACGAGAAGATCAGCCCGGACTCCGGCGCCCCCACCATCGTCAGCAACTGGGACCCGACCGAGAACAAGGCGGTCGAGCTGACCTCGGGCCACCTGCCCAAGGGCCCCCAGGACGCGGTGCTGGACGCCGACACCGCGAGCAAGCACGACCTGAAGCTCGGTGACTCGCTGCGCGTCATCGCCGAGCCGGGCGACTTCGACGTCACCCTCACCGGCATCGTCACCTTCCGCACCACCAACCCGGGCGCCGCCGTCGTCTACATCGACACCGCCACCGCGCAGGCCAGGCTGCTCGGCGACACCCACGCGTACACCGGCTTCGGCGTGACCGCCGCCAAGGGCGTCACCGACGACCAGCTCAAGGCCAACGTCAAGGCGGCCATCGGCGGCAGCTACACCATCGACACCGCCGCGGAGACGAAGAAGAAGGACAAGGACAGCCTCGGCGGCTTCCTGAACTTCATGAAGTACGCGATGCTCGGCTTCGCCGGCATCTCGGTCCTGGTCGGCATCTTCCTCATCGTCAACACCTTCTCGATGCTGGTCGCCCAGCGCACCCGCGAGATCGGCCTGATGCGCGCCCTCGGCTCCAGCCGGCGGCAGGTCAACCGGTCGGTGCTGATCGAGGCGGTGATGCTCGGGATCACCGGATCGGTGCTCGGCATCGGCGGCGGCATAGGCCTGGCCATCGGCCTGATGCAGCTGATGGGCAAGGCCGGCATGAAGCTCGACACCTCGGAGCTGACCATCAAGGCGACCACCCCGGTGGTCGGCCTGGTCCTGGGCGTCGTCGTGACCGTCCTCGCCGCGTACATCCCGGCGCGCCGGGCCGGCAAGATCTCCCCGATGGCCGCGCTGCGCGACGCCGGCACGCCCGCCGACGCCCGCGCCGGACGTATCCGCGCCGCCATCGGTGTGCTCATCTGCGCGGTCGGCGCGCTCGCGCTGATCGGAGCGGGACAGGCCGACAAGGCAAGCACCGGCGGCAGCCTGCTGGGCCTCGGCGTGCTGCTGTCGCTGGTCGGCTTCGTGGTGGTCGGACCGCTGCTCGCCGGAGTGGTGGTGCGCGGGGTCAGTGCGGTGCTGCTGCGGTTCTTCGGTCCGATGGGCCGGCTCGCCGAGCGCAACGCGCTGCGCAACCCGCGCCGCACCGGCGCCACCGCCTCCGCGCTGATGATCGGCCTGGCGCTGGTCGCGGGCCTGTCCGTGGTCGGCTCGTCCATGGTCGCCTCGGCCGACGACCAGCTCGACAAGTCCGTCGGCGCCGACTTCATCGTGCAGAGCGGCGGCAACGGCGACATGCCGATCACCCCCGCCGCGCTCGCCGCGCTGAAGTCGGCGAAGGACATCTCCCGCTTCACCGACTACACGCTGGTCAACGTCACGCTCACCACGCCGTCCGGCACGACCGTCAAGACCCAGGTCACGGCGGCCGACCCGACCTACGCACAGGACCTGCGGCTGGACGTCACCGCGGGCAGGCTCACCGACGCCTACGGCAAGAACGCGATGTCGGTGCCCGAGGGGTTCGCCACCAGCCACCACCTCAAGGTGGGCGACGAGCTGAAGATCGCACCGGTCGGCGGCGGCTCCACCGACCTGAAGATCCGCGCGATCACCAGCGACGACACGGCCATCGAGCACGGCACCCTGTTCACCTCGCTGGCCACCGCGCGGGCGATGCTGCCGCCGGACCGGATGCCGGCCGACATCATGCTCTTCGCGAAGGCCCAGGACGGCAAGGAGAAGGAGGCGTACGCCTCGCTGAAGGCGGCCGTCGCGAACTACCCGCAGATCGACGTCCGCGACCAGGCCGACTACAAGGCCGAGCTGCACAAGCAGGTCGACCAGCTGCTCTACATGATCTACGCGCTGCTCGCCCTCGCGATCATCGTCGCCATCCTGGGCGTGGTGAACACCCTGGCGCTGTCGGTGGTCGAGCGGACCCGCGAGATCGGCCTGATGCGGGCGATCGGCACCTCGCGGCGGCAGCTGCGCCGGATGATCCGGCTGGAGTCGGTGGTCATCGCCCTGTTCGGCGCGCTGGTCGGCCTCGGTCTCGGCCTCGGCTGGGGCGCCACCGGGCAGCGGGTGCTGGCCTCGCAGGGCCTGGGCATCCTCTCCATCCCCTGGCCGACGATCATCACCGTCTTCATCGGTTCCGCGGTGGTCGGCCTGCTGGCCGCACTGCTGCCGGCCTTCCGGGCCGGGCGGATGAACGTACTGAACGCCATCGCGACGGACTGACCGCGACGGGCCGAGCACGACAGACCGATCGCGACGGACCGAGCACGACAGACCGATCGCGACGGACTGGCCACGACAGACCGAACGTGACCGACTGACCGCGACGCGGCGATCGCGTCGCCCCGACGACCCGGCGGCCCCGGAAGCGCAGCCCCCGCGCTCCGGGGCCGCCGGCTGCCCGCACCCGCGGCCCCGGGGGACCGATGCGGCCCGCGCCGGACGCGGCCAGGTCGTACGCTGGAAGTACCCCCGGTCCGTGACACGTGCCGGGCGGTTCGCGTTGCCCCGAAGCCGCGCGGAGCCCCCCCGCCTACCCTCCGGGACGGAAAGCATGAGTCTGAACGGTCTGGTCGACGTCGTCGTCGAGGACGCCGCCCTCGCCGAAGCGGTGCAGGCCGCGACGTCCGGCGCGCGCCCGGTGGTGGACCTGGTCGGCCCGCCCGCCGCCCGCCCGACGGCGATCGCCGCGCTGGCCGCCCGCGCCCGCCGCACCGTGCTCGCGGTCACCGCGACCGGCCGGGAGGCCGAGGACCTCGCCTCGGCGCTGCGCTCCCTGCTGCCGCCCGACGCCGTCGCGGAGTACCCGTCGTGGGAGACGCTGCCGCACGAGCGGCTCTCCCCGCGCAGCGACACCGTCGGCCGCCGCCTCGCGGTGCTGCGCCGGCTCGCGCACCCGCGCGCCGACGACCCGGCCGCCGGTCCCGTGCAGGTCGTCGTGGCGCCCATCCGCTCGGTGCTGCAACCGCAGGTCAAGGGCCTCGGCGACCTGGAGCCGGTGGCGCTGCGGTCCGGGCAGAACGCCGACCTCGGAGCGGTCGTCGACGGCCTTGCGGCAGCCGCGTACACCCGGGTGGAGCTGGTGGAGAAGCGCGGCGAGTTCGCGGTCCGCGGCGGCATCCTGGACGTCTTCCCGCCGACCGAGGAGCACCCGCTGCGGGTGGAGTTCTGGGGTGACGATGTCGAGGAGATCCGTTACTTCAAGGTGGCCGACCAGCGCTCCCTCGAGGTCGCGGAGCACGGCCTGTGGGCGCCGCCCTGCCGCGAGCTGCTGCTGACCGACCAGGTCAGGGAGCGCGCCGCGGCGCTCGCCGAACGCCACCCCGAGCTGGCCGAGCTGCTCGACAAGATCGCCGAGGGCATCGCGGTGGAGGGCATGGAGTCCCTCGCGCCGGTCCTGGTCGACGACATGGAACTGCTGCTCGACGTGCTGCCGGGCGGCGCGATGGCCGTGGTGTGCGACCCGGAGCGGGTCCGCACCAGGGCCGCGGACCTGGTGGCGACCTCCCGTGAGTTCCTGGAGGCGTCCTGGGCGGCCTCCGCGGGCGGCGGCGAGGCGCCGATCGACCTGGGCGCGGCGTCGCTGTGGTCCATCGCGGACGTACGGGACCGGGCCCGCGAGCTGGGCATGCAGTGGTGGTCGGTGAGCCCCTTCGCGGCCGACGAGACGTACGAGGGCCGGATGATCGGCCCCGAGCTGGACGCGGGGGAGACGCTGCGGCTCGGCATGCGCGCGCCCGAGGTGTACCGCGGCGACACCGCCCGCGCGCTCGCCGACACCAAGGGCTGGCTGGCGGAGGGCTGGCGGACGGTGTTCGTCACCGAGGGCCACGGCCCGGCCAGCCGCATGGTGGAGGTGCTCGGCGGCGAGGGCATCGCCGCCCGCCTCGACGTGGAGCTGGGCGCCCTCGTCCCCTCGGTCGTGCACGTCGCGACCGGCTCGCTGGAGCACGGCTTCGTCGACCCGGCGCTGAAGCTCGCCGTGCTGACCGAGACGGACCTGTCGGGGCAGCGGTCCTCGACCAAGGACATGGGGCGGATGCCGTCCCGGCGCCGCAAGACCATCGACCCGCTGACGCTCGTCGGCGGCGACTACATCGTGCACGAGCAGCACGGCGTCGGCCGCTACGTGGAGATGGTGCAGCGCACCGTACAGGGCGCCACCCGGGAGTACCTGGTGGTGGAGTACGCACCGGCCAAGCGCGGCCAGCCCGGCGACCGCCTGTTCGTGCCGACCGACCAGCTGGAGCAGGTCACCAAGTACGTCGGCGGCGAGGCGCCCTCGCTGCACCGGCTGGGCGGCGCGGACTGGACGAAGACCAAGGCGCGGGCGAAGAAGGCGGTGAAGGAGATCGCCGGCGACCTGATCCGGCTGTACTCCGCGCGGATGGCCGCGCCCGGCCACGCCTTCGGCCCGGACACCCCCTGGCAGCGCGAGCTGGAGGACGCCTTCCCGTACGCGGAGACGCCCGACCAGCTCACCACCATCGCCGAGGTCAAGGACGACATGCAGAAGTCGGTTCCGATGGACCGGCTGGTCTGTGGCGACGTCGGCTACGGCAAGACCGAGATCGCGGTCCGCGCGGCCTTCAAGGCGGTGCAGGACGGCAAGCAGGCCGCGGTGCTGGTGCCCACCACCCTGCTGGTCCAGCAGCACTTCGGCACCTTCTCCGAGCGGTACGCCCAGTTCCCGGTCAACGTCCGCGCGCTGTCCAGGTTCCAGAGCGACAGCGAGGCCAAGGCGGTCATCGAGGGGCTGCGGGACGGCTCGGTCGACGTGGTCATCGGCACCCACCGGCTCTTCTCGTCGGAGACGAAGTTCAAGGACCTCGGTCTGGTCATCGTCGACGAGGAGCAGCGGTTCGGCGTCGAGCACAAGGAGCAGCTGAAGAAGCTGCGGGCCAACGTCGACGTGCTGACCATGTCCGCGACGCCGATCCCGCGGACGCTGGAGATGGCGGTCACCGGCATCCGCGAGATGTCGACGATCACCACCCCGCCCGAGGAGCGCCACCCGGTCCTGACGTTCGTCGGACCGTACGAGGACCGGCAGATCGGTGCGGCCATCCGCCGCGAACTGCTCCGCGAGGGCCAGGTCTTCTACATCCACAACCGCGTGGAGTCCATCGACCGGGCCGCCGCCCGGCTGCGCGAGATCGTGCCCGAGGCGCGGATCGCCACCGCACACGGCCAGATGGGCGAGTCCCAGCTGGAGAAGGTCGTGGTGGACTTCTGGGAGAAGAAGTTCGACGTCCTGGTGTCCACCACGATCGTCGAGTCGGGCATCGACATCGCCAACGCGAACACCCTCATCGTCGAGCGCGGCGACACCTTCGGGCTCTCCCAGCTGCACCAGCTGCGCGGCCGGGTGGGCCGCTCCCGCGAGCGCGGCTACGCCTACTTCCTCTACCCGCCGGAGAAGCCGCTCACCGAGACCGCGCACGAGCGGCTCGCCACGATCGCCCAGCACACCGAGATGGGCGCGGGCATGTACGTGGCGATGAAGGACTTGGAGATCCGCGGCGCGGGCAACCTGCTCGGCGGCGAGCAGTCCGGGCACATCGCGGGCGTCGGCTTCGACCTGTACGTGCGGATGGTCGGCGAGGCCGTCGCCGACTACCGCTCGGCGATGGAGTCCGGCGGCGAGCCCGAGGAGACGCTGCTTGAGGTGAAGATCGAGCTGCCGGTCGACGCGCACGTCCCGCACGACTACGCGCCGGGCGAGCGGCTGCGGCTCCAGGCGTACCGCGCGATCGCCGCCGCGAACTCCGAGGAGGACATCGCCGCGGTCCGCGAGGAGCTGACCGACCGCTACGGCAAGCTGCCGGAGCCGGTGGAGAACCTGCTGCTGGTGGCCGGGCTGCGGATGCTCGCGCGCAAGGTCGGCGTCGGCGACATCACCCTCCAGGGGGCGAACGTCCGTTTCGGCCCGGTGGAGTTGCGCGAGTCGCAGGAGCTGCGGCTGCAGCGGATCTACCCGCGCTCGGTGATCAAGCACACCGCCAGGCAGGTGATGGTGCCGCGTCCGGCCACCGCCCGCATCGGCGGCAAGCCGCTGGTCGGCCGCGACCTGCTGACGTGGACCGCGGAGTTCCTGACGACGGTGCTGGACAACTGAGTCCTGTCGTCAGCGCTCAGGAACGCTGACGTCCTGACGTCCGGATCCCCGCGGCGATGCCGGCCCGCTGGCCGGCCCGCTCAGCGGGTGCGGCGGCGGCCGGCGGCGACCGTGCCGGCGCCCGCGGCCAGGGCGGCCACGCCGAGCCCCGCCAGCAGCGGGAGTGCGTCCGGGGCGCCGGTGGCGGCGAGCTGGGGGCCGGTCGAGGGCGCCCCGCCGGAGGCGGCGGGAACCGCGCCGGTGGCGCTCGGCGTGGCGCCGGTGGTGGCGGTGGCAGCGGCGGTGGCGGTGGCGGTGGGCGTGGGCGTCACGCTCGCGGTGGGCGTGGCCGTGCTGCCCGCGGGAGTGATGCGGAAGCCCTCGTCGCCGATCGAGTCGCCCGAGCAGTCGGCGACGTAGGTCGAGTCCGGCGCGCGGTAGGTGTCGGCGAAGAGACCCTCGACGGCGACCTCGCCGAAGGTGACGTCCGCGGGCGCGTCAGAGGTGATCCGGAACCGGAAGTGGTAGGACGCGCCGCTGTGCGCGGCGAGGTTCACGGTCGGCGCCGCGTAGCCCGAACTGCCCTCGCTCAGCGGCTGCCATCCGCCGCCCCCGGTCTCGACCTCCATCCGTGCGTACGGGCCGAGTTCGGTGCCGCCGTCGGTCTCCCGCCAGGCCAGCCCGTGCACGGCGACCAGCGGCAGGCTGGTGCCGCCGATGTTGGCGACGGACGCGCTGAACTCGTGCCAGCCGTCCCCGGCCGCGACCGAGCGGGGCACCCCGGTGACCGTCGTGCGCAGGGAGTCCTGGACGTAGTCCCCGTAGGCGGTGGCCACGTCGGTGCAGGCGGGCAGCGTGGTCGGATCGGTCGGGCCGTCCGCACGGGCGGGCCCGGCGACCGTCAGCAGGACGGCAGGCGCGAGGGCGCCGACGGCGGCCGCGAGGGCGGCGGTTCTGCGGTACGGCACGGGAACCCCTCCGGTGTGCGGTCGGTGAACGGGGGGCGTGGCCCCCGTGAACCGAGACTCGGGGCCGACCCGAATGGTTGTGCACGGCACGGGAGCCGGTCGCGGTGCGTCGGACGCGGTGCGGGACGCGGACACGGTACGGGACGCCGGTGCGGTAGGGGATGCGGGCGCGGTGCGGGAGTGAGAGGCGGCGCGGGAGGGGGAATTGGTCTGGACTATTGACAGGTCCAGACCAATTCGTGGGAGGGTGGGCGCGACCCCACTCGAACCCCCATAAGGAGTGGTCACGTGTCGAAACACCGGATCATCGCGTTCCTGACCGCACTCGCGGCCGTCGTGGGCCTCGCGATCCTGATACCGATGGCGTCCCCCGCGGCCGCCGCGACCTGCGCGTCGCCGTGGAACTCCGCCTCGGTCTACACCGGCGGCATGGCCGCCTCGTACAACAGCCACAACTGGCAGGCGAAGTGGTGGACCCAGGGCGAGACGCCCGGCGCCGCCGACGTCTGGGCCGACGAGGGCGCCTGCGGCGGCTCGTCGGGCGGCAGCGGCGGCACCACCGGCGGCGGCTCGACCTGTAGCTACCCCGCCTGGGCGGCCGGCCACAACTACGTCACCGGCGACATCGTGAAGTACACCAACGGCGGTTACTACATCGCCACGCACGACAACCCGGGCTACGACCCGACGATCAGCACCTGGTTCTGGAGCCCCTACACCTGCAGCGGCTCCGGCGGCACGACCGGCGGAACCACGGGCGGCGGTGGCGGCACCGGCGGATTCGTCGTCTCCGAGGCGCAGTTCAACCAGATGTTCCCGAGCCGGAACTCCTTCTACACCTACAGCGGCCTGACCGCCGCGCTCAGCGCCTACCCGGCCTTCGCCACCACCGGCAGCGACACGGTGAAGAAGCAGGAGGCCGCCGCCTTCCTCGCCAACGTCAGCCACGAGACCGGCGGTCTGGTCTACATCACCGAGATCGACAAGTCCGGCAACTACTGCGCGTCCGAGCCCTACGGCTGCCCGGCCGGCACCTACTCGTACTACGGGCGCGGCCCGATCCAGCTGAGCTGGAACTTCAACTACAAGGCGGCCGGCGACTCCCTCGGCATCGACCTGCTGGACAACCCCGGCCTGGTCGAGACCGATCCGGCCGTCGCCTGGAAGACCGGCCTGTGGTACTGGGACACCCAGACCGGCCCCGGCACCATGACCGGCCACAACGCCATGGTCAACGGCGCCGGCTTCGGTGAGACCATCCGCAGCATCAACGGCAGCATCGAGTGCAACGGCGGCAACCCCGCCGAGGTCCAGGACCGCGTCAGCAAGTACCAGAGCTACGCCGCGATCCTCGGCGTGCCGACCGGCTCCAACCTCTCCTGCTGATCCGCTTCAGCGGTGTAGGCAGGCCTGTGACACACGCGAGCGCCCCGCCCCCCTGTCCTGGGGGCGGGGCGCTCGTGGTCCCGGCTCTCGTCCCCTGGCGTGGGCGGGGTGGGGCGGGGTGGGGGCGGGCTCAGCCGCGGTGCAGCACCACGTAGCCCTCGGCGTTGCCGACCGGGGTGTAGGTCACACCGGGATGCAGCTGCGTGGCGTACGTGGCCGGGTCGCCCGCCCAGCCGTCGGAGTTGTCGATGGCGATGTAGTCGGGGACCACGCCGGGGGTGTCACCGACCCAGTACACCGTCGTCCGGCTCACCAGCCGGCTGATCGGCCCGACGTTCGCCTCGACGGTGGCGCCGTCCGGGATCTCGTCGAGCAGGTGCTCGATCGCCTTGGTGCGGGCGTCCACCTTGTACGTGTCGCCGTGGCTCAGCGAGGCGAGCGGCAGGGTGAGCGTGAGGGCGAGGGCCGCCCCGGCGACCGCCGCGGGCGCCCCCGAGGCGTAGGAGCGCAGCCACGGCATGCGGCTGTGGCGTGACCGGTCCGCCGCGTCGACCAGCGCCATCACCACGATCGGCATCAGCACGGCGCTGTAGTGCCAGTCGGTGCCCCAGTAGTGGTCGTCGTGCGAGACGAACCGCCAGCCGATGGTGGGCAGCGCGGCGAGGATCAGCGGGGAGCGCAGCGCCAGCAGCCCGCTCGTCGGCAGCAGGATCCACAGCAGTGTGTGCACCGCGGTGGCCATCGGGATATGGCCGGGCATCGGTGCGCCGTTGCCGTTGAGCTTGTTCCAGTAGTCGTAGCCGCCGGCGCTGTTGAACGCCGGGATGATCACGCCGAAGGCCAGTGCGGAGGCGGCCACGCCGAAGCCGGCCAGGCCGATCGCCCACGGCCCGTAGCGCAGCCCGTCCGACATCCGCCGCCTGACGCTCTCGCGGTCCTCGCTGCTTTCGGTGTCGGCGCTGTCGTCGCTGCCTGCGTGGACCTGGCGTTCCTCGCCGGCGGAGTCCTCGCCGTCGGCGTCCGGGCCGTCAGCCGCGGCCGAGCCGTCCGTCGCCGGGTCGGGCTCCTGGCGGGTGCGCCACCACACGATCACCCCGATCGCGGCCGCGGTGACGCCCATGTCCTCCTTGACGAACACCAGCGGCAGCGCCCACCACATCGCGGCCGCCCACCGTTTGCGGAGCACGGCCTCCAGTGAGAAGGCGAGCAGCGGCATCGCGAAGGCGATCTCGTGGAAGTCGAACTCGACCGCCTTCTGCACTCCCCACGACAACCCGTACCCGACGCCGATCGCCAGTCCGCGTCCCCGGCCGAGGAGGCGTGCCGCGACCCGGGTGACCGGGATGACGGAGAGGGCGAAGAGGAGTGCTTGGGCTGTGAGGAGGGTGACGGGTGTGGGGAAGAGGCGGTAGAAGGGTGCGAGGAGTGCGGTGACGGGGCTGAAGTGGTCGCCGAGGATGTTGAAGCCGGGGCCTTTGAGGTTGGCCACGGGTGCGTGCAGGTGGGCGTAGGACTTCACTGCCTGCTCGAAGATGCCCAGGTCCCACGACATCGTCAGCATCCGCCGGTACCGCGTCACCGAGAGCAGCACGTACGCCACGAAGAACGCGGTCGCCAGCAGGTACGGGTCCAGCCGTGTCCCGGGCGGGCGCAGCCGCGACCCGGGCGGCGGGGCTGACTCCTGCGAATCCGCGCTGCCGGGCGCCGACGCGTGGGCCGCGGCGCTCCCCGCGGGGGAGCCGCCTTGTGCCGGTATGACGGCCTCGGCCCTGTCCATCGTGGTCCTCCCATGGAAACGGGGTCGGGGTCTGCCGGAAAAGATACGGGACGAGGCTGTGCCGGCGGGACCCGTGGGACGAGCCGAACGTCCGCGAGGCGGTCGAATCCGGCCGCCCCACCTCACTCGCGGCGCAGCACCACTCCGCCGCCGGCCTCGGCCAGCACCGCGTACCGGACGCCGGGATGCAGTCGGCCGGCGGTGCCCGCCGCGTCCGGCAGCCACGCGGAGGCGTCCGCCAGCGCGATGTACTGCGGCGCCAAGCCCTGCGTGCCGCCGATCCAGTACACCGTGGTCCGCCGCACCAGTGGTCCCAGCGGTCCCACGTCGGACTCCACCGTGGCGCCGTCCGGAATCCGGTCCAGCATCCGTTCCACCGCCCGGGTCCTGGCGTCCGCGGTGTACGTCGCGCGGTGGGTGAGCCCGGCGACCGGCAACTGCGCGCACAGGGCCAGCGCCGCCCCCGCCGTCGCGGCCGGAGCCCCCGCGGCCACGGCCGCCGTGAGCCCCCGCGCCCGCCGTCCGGCCCGCTGCCATGGCCGGGGCCCGCCCGGCGCGCCCCCTCCGACCGCGCCGGACGAACCGTCCTGTTCGACCGCGCCGAGGGCGGCGATCGCGTCCACCAGCGCCAGGAACACCACCGGCATCAGCACGGCGCTGTAGTGCCAGCCGGTGCCCCAGTTCTCCGGGTAGTGCGACAGGCACCGCCAGCCCAGCGTCGGCAGCGTCACCAGCAGCAGCGGGGAGCGCAGCGCCAGCAGCCCACCGGCCGGCAGCAGGATCCACAGCAGCGTGCGCACCGCCGTCGCGGCCGGGATGTGCCCGGTGAGCGCGCCGTCGCCGTCGAGGTGGTTCAGCGCGTCGTACCCCGGGCCGTGGAAGTACGGGATGAACCATCTGATCTCCCACGCCGAGGCCGCCACGCCGAAGGCGACCAGTGCCGGCGCGTACGCCCTGGCCGCGCCGTCCTCGCTCCCTCCTTCCCGGTCGTCGGCTCCCCGTCCGCGCCGTGTCCGCAGCAGCACCACCACCCCGATCATCGCCACGCTCGCCCCCATGTCCTCCTTCACCAGGACCAGCGGCAGCGCCCACCACATCGCGGCCGCCCACCGTCTGCGGAGCACGGCCTCCAGTGAGAAGGCGAGCAGCGGCATCGCGAAGGCGATCTCGTGGAAGTCGAAGTCCAGCGCCCGCTGCACTCCCCACGACAACCCGTACGCCATTCCCACCGCGGCGCCCCTGCCCCGGCCGAGGAGGCGTGCCGCGACCCGGGTGACCGGGATGACGGAGAGGGCGAAGAGGAGTGCTTGGGCTGTGAGGAGGGTGACGGGTGTGGGGAAGAGGCGGTAGAAGGGTGCGAGGAGTGCGGTGATGGGGCTGAAGTGGTCGCCGAGGATGTTGAAGCCGGGGCCTTTGAGGTCGGCGACGGGTGCGTGCAGGTGGGCGTAGGACTTCACGGCCTGCTCGAAGATGCCCAGGTCCCACGACATGCTGTCCATCCGCCGGTAGCGGGTGAGCGAGACCGCCGCGTAGACGCAGAAGAGCACCGCGGACAGCGTGTACGGGTCCCATCGGCCCCCGCGCCACAGGGCGCCGCGTGCGTCGCCGCCGTCAGAGCCGCCCCGGCGTCCGCGCCGGAACCTGCCGCGCCCCGACCGCTCGGGCGCCGCGCCCGGCACGTCCTCGGGCCCGCCTTCCTGCGCGGGGAGGACAGCTCTGGCGTTGTCCATATGCACCGTCTTCCGGTCGTGCGGGATGATCTGCACCGAAAGATAGGTGATGGGCCGTCAGGAACGGGTCCTTGACCGGCGGACGCGGAACCGGGTCGTGGCCCCTGTCCGCCGTGCGCCACCCGGAGTCGGCGCCGGAGCCAGCACTGGAGCCGGAGCGGGAACGGTCAGGCCGGGCCGATGTCCGTCAGGCTGGTCCGGCGGGGTCAGGCCCTGCCCTTGAGCTGGCCGGCTATGTGGCGCGCGACCTTCTCCGCGGTGCCCCGGCCGTTGTGCCCGCTGTCGTCGCCGGAGAACACCGAGATCACGGCGGTGCCCACGCGGGCGGCTATCAGGGTGCTGCCGGTCTGCCAGCCGGCGGAGGTCAGCGTGATCACATAGGCGTCGTCACCCAGGCCGGGCAGTTTCTTCTCCGTCACCTTCACCTGGGAGCGGGTGCCGGAGTCGATGAAGGAGGGGCAGTCCGCGCCGACCGCGCCGACCCGGGTCATCGCGGTGGCCGCGCCTGTGCCCTTGAAGACGTCGATCTCCTGGTCGGCCTCCGCGGTGTGAGCGGCGTTCATCCGGTTCTGCTGGGTGAAGGAGGCGCCCGTCATGCCGGTGACGGCGACCCAGGCGTTGGTCTGGAGCTTGGTGCAGTCCGGCTTGGCCGGGTGCTCGTCGGTCGCGTCCTGGTAGTCGCCGCCGGTGTCCTGGGTGTTCGCCGGGTTCACCGCGAAACCCGAGGCGAAGAGCGACTCCGGCGCGAGGGCCTTGGTCAGCTCGGCGCCGGTGAGGAGGGGCGGAGTGGGGTGCGTGGAAGCGCTCGCGCTCGGCGAACTGCCGGAGGGGCCGGCGGTGGAGCCGCTCTTGCCGGCGTCGTCGCCCTTGCCCTGGCACGCGGTCAGGCCGAGCGCGACGGTGGCGCACAGTGCCGCGGCCGTGCCGTGGCGGATGAGGTGCTGGCGCATGGGATGCCTTCCGGAAACGAGAGGTGGTGATAGCGGATCGGCGGCCTGACCGGCCTCGCCCGGTCCGCTGACCAATGAGTCAATGAGACCATGGCGTGTGAACCGGGTCAACACCACAACTTCGAACCTGTGGAAAACCTCTGTGAAGCGATCCCGCGGGTGGTCGTGGGTATGCTCGGCGACACAGCGGGCGGGCGGGGGAGAGGAGTCGGCGGGCATGCCGGAGCACGCGAGCGAGGTGACCGCGGCGGCGATCGCCAGGCTGGCCGGCGTCGGACGCGCGGCGGTCAGCAACTGGCGACGACGCCACGGCGACTTCCCCAGGCCCGTCGGAGGCACCGAGGCCAGCCCCACCTTCGAACTGACCGCCGTCGAGCGCTGGCTGCGCGACCAGGGCAAGCTCGCCGTCGTACCGCTGCACGAACGGGTCTGGCAGCAGGCGGAGGCCTATCCGGCGGGAACTCCCGCTGCGCTGCGGCTCGCCGGCGCGCTGATGATGCTGATCCGCGAGCGCCCCGAGGCGTCGGCCGCGTACACCGGAGCCACCGACGCCGAGTTCGCCGTCCGCCTGCCCGCCGACCTGCACGGCGTCCTCGCCGCGCGGTTCGGCCGCCGGCACCCGGTGCGGCTGCCGCAGACCCTCGACGACGCGGTGCCGCTGCTGCGCGCCACCGCCCGACTCGCCCTGGACACCGGACCCGGCCAGGCGTACGAGTTCCTGCTGGGCCGCTATCTCGACGCCAATCCGCGGCAGTTCACCCTCACCCCGGCCGACCCGGCCGGGCTGATGGCCGCGCTGGCCGGCGACCGGCCGGGGAGCGTCCTGGACCCGGCATGCGGCAGCGGGACGCTGCTGCGCGCCGCGGGGGCGGTGGACGCGGTGCTGGCGCAGGAGGCCGATCCGGACCTCGCGGCGCTCACCGCGCTGCGGCTCGCGCTGGCCACCGACCCCGGGGTCCGGGTGCGGGTGCGGGCCGGCGACAGCCTGCGCGCCGACGCCTTCCCCGGCCCGGCCGTGGACGCGGTGCTCTGCCACCCGCCGTTCAACGACCGCAACTGGGGGCACGACGATCTGGGGTACGACCCCCGCTGGGAGTACGGCTTCCCGGCCCGGACGGAGTCCGAACTCGCCTGGCTCCAGCACGCCCTGGCGCACGTCCGCGAGGGCGGCGCGGTGGTGATGCTGATGCCCCCCGCGGCGGCGTCGCGCCGGTCGGGCCGGCGGATCCGCGCCGACCTGCTGCGCCGCGGCACGCTGCGGGCCGTCATCGCGCTGCCCGCGGGCGCTGCCCCGCCCTATGGCATCCCGCTGCACCTCTGGGTGCTGCGCAAGCCCGCCGCGGACCACAGGCCGGGCGCCGAACTGCTGGTCGTCGACGCGGCGGCGATCTCCGGGCAGGGCGCGGAGAAGACGCCCTGGCACACCCTCAGGGCCACAGTGCTCGACGCCTGGCACGCCTTCGACGTGCTCGGCACGACCGAGTCGCGGCCCGGCGTCAGCAGGGCGGTGCCGGTGATCGAACTCCTCGACGACGACGTCGACCTGGCTCCCGCCCGGCACCTCCCGCCGCCCGCCGCGGGCGGGGCCGCCGCTCTGGAGGCCGTCCGCGACCGGCTCGCCGCGACGCTGCGCCGCACCGCGGAACTCGCTCCCGCGCCGCCGGCCGCCGGCGAGCCCGCGCACTGGCCGACCACCACCATCGGCGAACTCGCCCGCTCCGGCGCTCTGCTCATGCGGGCCGGCGGCGCGGGCAGCGCGCCCGCCCCGGACGCGGGGCCGGCTCCGGCCGTGCTCACCGAGCACGACGTGGTGGCGGGCGGCGGCCCGACCGGCGTGCTGCCCCAGGCCCCGCCGGAAGGACCCGCGGAGGAGCCCGTGCTGGTCCGGGCGGGCGACGTCGTGGTGCCGGTGCTCGGCGGCGGCGCGGTGGCCCGGGTGATCGGCGAGGCGACCGCCGGCGCGGCCCTGGGGCGAAACGTGTACCTGCTGCGGCCCGACACCGCCGCGCTCGACCCGTGGTTCCTCGCCGGATTCCTGCGCGGTACCGCCAACAACCGCCAGGCCAGCAGCTACGCGTCCACATCGACCCGGCTCGACGTGCGCCGGCTCCAGGTGCCCCGGCTGCCCCCGTCCGACCAGCGGCGGTACGGCGAGCGCTTCCGCACCCTCGCCGGATTCGAGGAGGCGCTGCGCCAGGCGTCGCTGCTCGGCGAGCAGTTGGTGCGGGGACTGCACGACGGGCTGACCGACGGCACGGTGCGTCCCGAATAGTTATCCACAGGTCGTGCGGGACCGGGCGACGGCTGTCGTCCACGGCCGATACGCTCTCGCCATCGTCAAATCGACGGTCCGTCCGATGACCAGGAGCACGCGATGTACGGCCCCGGCACAGCACCGCCGCCCGCACCGAGCAGGGCGCTCGTCATCGGGTTGCGCGTGCTGTTCACCGTGCTCCCGCTCGTCACCCTGGGCGTGGCCGCCTGGGGTTCGGTGCTCCGGCTCGCGCTGATGCGCCGCCGCACGCTGGACTGGGCGCTGCTCCCGGTCGTCGCGGTCCTCGGCATCGGCGGCTTCATCCTCATCGGCGTGTCCGACGAGGACAGCCCGCAGAGCAACGTCGGGGCGGCGGGCATCTTCGTGTGCATGCTCGCCGTGCCGGTCTACTTCCTCGTCGCCGACATCCTCTGGTCCTCGTCCGAGGCCAAGGGGGCGGCGCCCGCCGGTTCCTACGGCCGGCCGCTGCCGCCTCACCCCTACGCGGCCGGCACGCTGCACGGCGCGGCCCGCGGACCGATACCCGGCGGGCCCGCGACGCCCTCCGCGCCGGGCATGACCGGGACGCCCGGCCAGCCGCCGTACGGCTACGGTCCGCAGGCGCAGCACGCACCGCACACTCCGCATCCGGCCGCCACGCCCGCCACGCCCGCGCCGCAGGCCACCCCCGCACGGCTCAACCAGGTCCGCGCGGAACTGGACGAGTTGAGCGACTACCTCCGCAAGGAGGAGGGCCGGTGATCGGTCGGCTCATCGCCGGCCGGTACGAGCTGTCCACCGTCATCGGGCAGGGCGGCATGGGGCAGGTGTGGACCGCCTACGACCGGCGGCTCGACCGCAGGGTCGCGGTGAAGCTGCTGCGTCCCGACAGGGTCGCGGGCGGTGAGGACGCCTCCGAGCTGCGGCAGCGCTTCGACAGGGAGTGCCGCGTCACCGCCCAGGTCGACCATCCCGGCCTGGTCACGGTGCACGACGCGGGCAGCGACGGCGACGAGCTGTACCTGGTGATGCAGTACGTGGAGGGCGCCGACCTCGGCGACCACCTGGCCGAGCACGACCCCTACCCGTGGCCGTGGGCGGTGGCCGTGGCCGCCCAGCTGTGCGCGGTGCTGTCCGCCGTGCACGCGGTGCCGATCGTGCACCGCGACCTCAAGCCGCGCAATGTCATGGTCCGTCCGGACGGCACCCTCACCGTGCTCGATCTGGGCGTCGCCTCCGTGATGGACACAGACACCACCCGGCTGACGCACACCGGCTCGCCGATCGGCAGCCCTGCCTACATGGCGCCGGAACAGGCCATGGGCGGCGCCGTCGGGCCGCGCACCGACCTGTACGCGCTGGGCGTGCTGCTGCACGAACTGCTCAGCGGGCAGGTGCCGTTCGCGGGAGCCACCGCTCTCGGCGTGCTGCACCGCCACCTGTACGAGGCGCCGGTCCCGCTGCGGCAGCTGCGGGCCGAGGTGCCGGAGCCGCTGGAGTCCCTGGTGCTGAGGCTGCTCGCGAAGGATCCGCAGCACCGTCCGGCCGGCGCGCAGGACGTGTACCGGGAGCTGGCGTCGCTGCTGCCCGCGCCCGGTCCCGCGCAGCCGGCGCCCGGCCCGATGGACCCGACCCGGCCGTTCCTGCGGCCGCACGCGCCCTGGCCGGACCGTCCGGCGCCGCCCCCGGCGAACCCGGGACCGGCCCCGGCGCCCGCCGCGGCGGGCGCCGACCTGGCGACCGCGGTCGACGAGGTCAAGCGGCTGCTGGACGCCGGCCGGATCACGCAGGCGGTGGACATGCTCGGCGGCATCATCCCGGCCGCCGCCGAGCGGCACGGCGAGGGCTCACCGGTGCTGCGCACCCTGCGCAAGCAGTATGCGGCGACGCTGATGGAGGACGGCCAGTACCGCCGCGCGCTGCCCGAACTGCGACGTCTGTCCGAGCAGTTCGCCGGGCAGTACGGCGGGGCGGACCGCCAGGCACTGCAGTTCCGGTACGAGGCCGCGCAGTGTCTGGAACAGCTCGGCGACACCCGGGCCGCGCTCACCGAGTACCGCGTCCTGCTCCCGTACTTCGAGCAGTACGCCGCGACCGACCCCGGCGTGCCGCTCGGCATCCGGCGCAGGATCGGCCAGTTGCTGCTGTCCGTCGGCGACCGGGCGGGCGCCAGGGAGGTGCTCACCCGGCTGCTCTACGACGCCGAGCGGGTGCACGGCCCGCACCACCCCTTCCCGGCGGAGGTGCGGCGCACCCTGGCCTGGCTGGTCCAGGTCCAGGGATAGCCCAAGAGCCGAAGACACCACGCGCCCCCGCCTCCCCGGCGTCCCCGCGGGGCGTGCCCCCGGGCGCGTGCCCCCGCGCGGGCGCGGCTCAGACCGGCAGGGCCCGCACCCAGACGCCGTCCGGCGTCAGCGTGGCGTCCGCCGCCAGGCCCGCCGCCGTCAGGGCGGACTCGAACTCCTCGGCGGTCAGCGGCCGGGACAGGAAGGTCTGGGTCCAGCGGGCGTCCGGGTACACGTACTCCACGTGCACCGACCGCACGCCGGGGCCGGCCGGCTCGGAGGACAGCACCCGTGCCACGCCGTCGGAGCCGAGCGGTGACTCGCGTGGCAGGTTCTCGTGCCAGCCCTGGCCCTCGCGCTGGAGCAGGACGCAGCCTCCGTCGGCGACGTGACGGCGGCAGGAGGCCAGCAACTCGTGGCGCACCCGGGGGTCGTGGGCGTGGACGAGGAAGGACGCGAGGAGCACCACGTCGAAGCGCGTCCCGAGGTCCAGCGTCTGGATGGAGGAGTGCACGGTCCGCGCGCCGTGGACCTTCGCGAGCATCTCGGCGGACTCGTCGACGGCCGTGACGTCGAAGCCGAGGTCGACCAGCGGGTGCGTCATCCGCCCTGCTCCACAGCCCAGTTCGAGGATGCGCGCCCCCGCGGGAACAGCGGCGGCGATCACCGCCGGCTGGTCGCCGGCCGGCAGCCGCTCGTACAGCTCGACCGCGCAGCCGTCGGGGGTGACGGCCCCCGGTCCGGTCGCGCCGAAACCCTCACGCAGTAGTCCGGTCATGGGTCCATGGGAACACGGGCGCCGCCCCGCGCGCCCGGCGCACCCGGTGTCGCGTGGCCCAACCCGGCGGGCAGGTCGTACTGTTCGCTGCTCGGGGCACATGGACACATGGGGCCGGGTGTGCCCCCCGGCCCGCGGGCCGTGACCTCGAAGGGGCGCAGATGGACATAGCGAGCACCCGGCGGACGGCCCGTCGGACCACCCGGATGCTGGCGTGCGCGGCGGCACTCGCCGCGGCCGTCGGCGTGGCGGGCTGCAAGGACCTGAAGACGGCGGCGCCGGACTCCGGGGCCGGCAATCCTTCGGCGGGCTCGGGCCCGGCCGCCTCCGACGGCCGCGCGGTGAGCCCGCTGGACAACCCGGACGGCACCAAGGCGGGCCTGGCCGCGATCACCTCGTCCGCGGACAAGGCGAAGGCGCGGGTGCTGATAGGAAAGGTCTCGGTGAAGGGCCGCGGGCCCAAGACCGGCTACAGCAGGGACCAGTTCGGATACGCGTGGACGGACTCCGCGCCCGGCGTGCCCTTCGCGCACAACGGCTGCGACACCCGCAACGACCTGCTCAAGCGGGACGGCGACGACGTCCGCTACCGCTCCGGATCCAAGTGCGTCATCACGTCCATGACGCTGCACGACCCCTACACCGGCCACACCATCGACTGGACCAAGACGCACGCCACCACCGTGCAGATCGACCATGTGATGCCCCTGTCGTACGACTGGCAGATGGGCGCCGCACACTGGTCGAAGGACAAGCGCGAGCAGATCGCCAACGACCCGCTCAACCTGATCCCGGTCGACGGCCCGTCGAACGGCGCCAAGAGCGACTCGGGACCGGCGAGCTGGCTGCCGCCCAGCTCCCGCGTCCGGTGCTCCTACGCCGTCCGCGTCGCCCAGGTGTCGCTGAAGTACGCGCTGCCGGTCACCGCCGCGGACAAGCAGGCGATGCTCGCGCAGTGCGCCGCCTGAGCCGTCGGCCGCCGGGGCGCGGGTAGCCGTATCCGGGGGCGCCGGGGCGGAATTGTCAGCTCCGGAGCGGCGCGGCATACTTGCCCCGCTCCGGGCGCGATCAGGTAGGAAGCGCACGGGCACGGGCGGGCTCCACACGCCCCAGGAACCACTCCGTCGTCCGTGCCGAGCCGCCATGAGGACCACCGTGTCGCACCGCCGTCTGCCCAGATCCCGGCCGAAGTGGTACCGCTATGCGGGCGTCGCGGCAGCTGTCGCCGTGATAGCCGGGGGCGCGGCGCTCGCCGCGTCGGCGTCCTCCTCCGGCGGCGGCTCGCACGCGGGTGGCACGGCCGCCGTCGCGGCGAGCGCCGGCGGCACGGCCGCGCCTGGCGCCTCCCAGGGGGCGCCGGGCTCGTCCGCATCTCCGGGCGCGCCGGCCTCCTCCGCGAAGGCCACCCCCTCGGTGAGCGGCAGGACGCCCACCGCGAGCCCGAGCGGCACGGGTCACGCCACGCCCGGCGGCTCCGCCAAGGCCACCGGCAAGCCGGCCGGACCCGCCGGCCCCGCGACCGTCGCGGGGCCGCCGCACCCCGCCACCGCGGACGTCTTCACCGGCCTGGCCTTCGACACCTGCACCGCGCCCAGCAGCACCAGGATGAGCGCCTGGCGGAGCGCCGGCCCCTACGGCGCCGCCGCGGTCTACATAGGCGGCCGCAACCGGGGGTGCGCGCAGCCGCAGTTGACCGCCTCCTGGGTGCGCTCTGTCAGCGCCGGCGGCTGGAAGCTCGTCCCGATCTACGTGGGCGCGCAGCCGCCCTGCCAGGACAGCGGCAACCCCGAACGCCTCTCCGCGTCCACCGCGGCCTCCCTCGGCGCGTCCGACGGCGCCGACGCGGTCGCCGATGCCGAGGCGCTCGGCATGCGCGCCTCCAGCGCGGTCTACCTGGACATGGAGTCGTACGACACCGGCGACGCGGCGTGCGTCAGCGCCGTGCTGACGTACATCCAGGCATGGGACAAGGCGCTGCACGCCCGCGGCTACTGGGCGGGGTTCTACGGGTTCACCTCCTCCAGCGCGGCCGCCGTCGCGCACGCCGAGGGCGTCACCCCGGACCTGCCGGACGCCCTGTGGTACGCCCGCTACGACGGCGCCGACAGCACCACCAGCGGCTTCCCCTTCTCCTCCGGGCTGTGGACCGGGCACCGGCGCGGCCACCAGTACCAGGTCGGGGCGAAGGAGACCTACGGCGGCGTGACGCTCACCGTCGACCGAGACGCCTGGGACGCGCCGGTCGCCGTCACGAGCTGACGCCGCCCGCCGCCACCCGCCGACCCGGCCGCCGGCAGCGGCCGGGCGGACGCACAGCCGGCACACAGCGTTCGCACGAAAGGATCGCGTTGTGCCGAGTACTGGATATCCGCGGGCCCGGATCAATATCCTCGGGAGCGATCACCACTTCAGCAACGCGAGGTTCGTTCTCCTGCCGGGAGGCACCATGGTCCGCCGCCGCACCGCCGTCTCGATCGCCGCCCTGGGGCTGCTCATGGCATCCCCCGCGCTCACCGCGTGCGGCTCGGGACCGGCGCATCCCGGTGCGGCCGCCGTGGTCGGCGACCACCGCATCACGGTCTCCTCGCTCCAGGCCAAGGTCGACGAGGTGCGCTCGGCCGAGGCGAAGTCCGCGCAGGGCGACCAGCTGGTGGACGCCAGCGGCAGCCTGTCCACGCAGACCCTGAGCATGCTGGTGCAGAACGAGGTCATCTCCAAGGCCGCCTCCGACGCCGGGGTGACCGTCACCGACGCCGAGGTGCAGCAGGAGCGCGGCGCCGCGCTCCAGCAGTTCGCCGGCAACGAGCAGCAGCTCGACACGACGCTGCTCTCCCAGTACGGGGTCGGCCCCTCGGCCGTCGACGGCTTCTTCCGCACGAACGTGACCGTCGGCAAGCTGATCCAGCGCCTGGGTTTCCAGCCGGGCAGCGACGGGGGCAACGCGGCGGTGCTCAAGACCATCGTGAAGACCGCCGACTCCCTCGGCGTGAGCGTGAACCCGCGCTACGGCGCCTGGGACGCGAAGAAGGCGGTCATCGGCACCGCGACCGACCCGTGGGTGGTGAACAAGACGCCGAGCGCCGCGGCGGTCCCGCCCGGCGCGTGAGTTATCCACAGGCCGGCTGTTCGGTGGACCGCTCATCCCGGGTCCGGGGTACGTTCGTGGTGTGAACGAGATTGACCGCAGCAACGACCAGACGCACAGCCGGCCGGACGGCGCGGCGGACGCCGAGAGGGGTCCGGCCACGGGCCGGCTGGTGCTGCTCGCCACCAGCCACCGGGTCGCCCCCGGCCAGTTGTCCTGGCCGGCCTGGCGGGCGCTGCGCGAGGCCGACCAGGTGGTGTGCACCGACCCCGGGCACCCGCAGCTGCCGTTCCTGCGCGAGGCCGGGGTCCGGGTGGAGATCGCCGACCCCACCGGCGCCGAACTGGTGGACGCGACGGCCGGCGGCCGCAGCGTCGTCTACCTTCCGCCGTCCGGCGGCGTCGCCCCCGCGGTCACCGCGGAGCTCTCCCGGCTCGGCGGGTCGGGACGCGTCCGGATGCCCGACCTGGAGCTGCTGCCCGGCTCCTACGACCTGCCCGGCGCCCGGCTGCTCGACCTCGTCCAGGTGATGGCCACCATCCGCGCGCAGTGCCCGTGGAGCAGCCTGCGCAGCCACGAGGACCTCGCGAAGTACGGCATCGAGGAGATGTACGAACTCGTCGAGGCGATCGAGGAGGGCGACAGGACGGCGATCCGGGAGGAGCTCGGCGACGTGCTGCTCCAAGTGGTCTTCCACGCGGCGATCGCCGAGGAGGACCCGGAGGAGCCGTTCTCCATCGACGACGTGGCCGCCGGACTGGTCGACAAGCTGGTGCACCGCCATCCGCACATCTACGGCGACGAGACCGCGGACACCCCGGAGCAGGTCCGGGAGAACTGGGTGCGTCTGAAGGGCGTGGAGAAGGCCCGTGACTCGGTGACCGACGGCGTGCCGCTGGCCTCCCCGGCGCTCGCGCTGGCCGCCAAGCTCACCGACCGGGCCCGCGGTGCCGGACTGCCGCTGCCGGCCGCCCCGGCCGCGCCCCGCTACGACGACGAGACGGCGCTCGGCGACCACCTGCTGGCCGAGGCCGGCGCCGCCCAAGCCGCGGGCGTCGACCCGGAGGCGGCGCTGCGCCACGCCGCCCGCCGCTACCGCACCGCGATACGCAAGGCGGAGGCCGACGCCAAGGCGGCCCGCCTCGCGGCCGGGACGGACGCCCCCGACGGTCGGACCGGCCGGCACGCCACCGGCACCGGCCCGGACGCGGGCCAGTCCGCGGGCCACGCCACCGGTCCGGACGCGGGCCCGCGCACCTGAGCGGGCCTCGCAGCAGGCCCTATACCGTCAGGGGCATGACCGACCCCGCCCACCCCGACCCCGGGACGCCGAGCGACCCGGCGCCCGCGGGCTGCCCCGCGGCCCCCGCCGACCGCCCGGCCGACCCGCACGCGAGCCCGTCGGCGGCCGCGGCCGCTCCCGCGGCCGCTGCCGTGCCCGAGCTGTTCGGGTGGGAGTTCGCCACCGACCCCTACCCCGCCTACGCCTGGCTGCGCGAGCACGCCCCGGTGCGCTGGACCGAACTGCCCAGCGGCGTCGGCGCGTGGCTGGTGACGCGGTACGCCGACGCCCGCGAGACCCTCGCGGACGCCCGGCTCAGCAAGAATCCGGCGCACCACGCGGGGGAGTCGCGGGCGAAGGGCAGGACCGGCATCCCGGGGGAGCGCGGCGCCGACCTGATGACGCATCTGCTCAACATCGACCCGCCGGACCACACCCGGCTGCGCCGGCTGGTGTCGACGGCGTTCACGCCGCGCCGGGTGGCGGCGTTCGCGCCGCGCGTGCAGGAGCTGACGGACCGGTTCGTGGACGGTTTCGCCGCCGCGGGCGAAGCCGACCTGATCCACGACTTCGCCTTCCCGCTGCCCATCTACGCGATCTGCGACCTGCTGGGCGTGCCGGCCGAGGACCAGGACGACTTCCGGGACTGGGCCGGGATGATGATCCGTCACGGCGGCGGCCCGCGAGGCGGCGTCGCGCGCTCGGTGAAGCGGATGCGCGCATATCTGGTCGAGCTGATCCACCGCAAGCGCGGCGACCTCGGGGACGACCTGATCTCCGGCCTGATCCGGGCGAGCGACCACGGCGAGCACCTGACGGAGAACGAGGCCGCCGCGATGGCCTTCATCCTGCTCTTCGCGGGCTTCGAGACCACCGTCAACCTGATCGGCAACGGCGTGCACACCCTGCTGCGCCACCCCGCCCAGCGCGCCGCCCTCCAGGATGCGCTGGCCCGCGGCGACACCGCCCTGCTGGAGACCGGGGTCGAGGAACTGCTGCGCTACGACGGCCCGGTGGAGCTGGCCACCTGGCGCTACGCGACCGAGGAGACGGTGGTGGGCGGCCAGCGGATCGGCGCCGGCGATCCGGTCCTCGTGGTGCTCGCGGCCGCCGACCGCGACCCGGCGCGCTTCGACGCGCCCGACACCGTCGACCTCGCGCGCCGTGACAATCCGCATCTGGGGTACGGGCACGGCATCCACTACTGCCTGGGCGCGCCGCTGGCCCGGCTGGAGGCGAGGATCGCGCTCGCGACGCTGCTGACGCGCCTTCCGGACCTGCGGATGGCCGTCGATCCGGAGGAACTTCGCTGGCGTGGCGGATTGATCATGCGTGGACTGCGTACGCTGCCGGTGGCGTTCACGCCCCGCGCCCCGCAGGGAGAGTGACGCTGCGTCATGACCGTGATCCTGACGTGATGATCGCTACACCGACTTGTGATCCGTTGGCCAAGACCGCTACGTTCTGCGGTCAACGCGAGGCACGCACGGCTCGCGGGACGCGCCTGCCCCTCAGGCGCACGGACCGCCGCTCCGCTCGGCACGTACGGGCGGCGGAACCGGCGCAGGGCGCGTAAGGCCAGAACGAAAGGCGACCGCATGCTCTCGTCCGGTAACGGCCGGCACCGACGACCCAGGCCGGCCCCGGCCGCCGTGGTGACCGTGGCGACCGCGGCCGCGGCAGGAGCCGGGATGGCGTTGCCGCTGCTCGGCGCGACAGCCGCGCAGGCCGCGGACACCGGTACCTGGAACAAGGTCGCCATCTGCGAGACCGGCGGCCTGTGGAGCGCGAACACCGGCAACGGCTTCTTCGGCGGCCTCGCCGTGACCCAGACGACCTGGGACCAGTACGGCGGCGACCAGTACGCGCCGCGGCCCGACCTCGCGTCCATCTCCCAGCAGATCGCCGTGGCCGAGAGGATCCTGGCCGACCTCGGCCCCGACGCCTGGCCCGGCTGCGAGGACGGCACCGGCCTGCTGAAGGACACCGCACCGCCGCAGGTCGACCCGGGCGGCGCGGTCACCCCGGTCGTGCCCGTGACCGGCGGCGCCCCGACGGTGAGCCCCACGGCCCCCGCCGACGGCTCCGGTTCGGCCGGCCCGACGACGAGCCCGGTGACCGGCTCCGGCACCGGCTCCCCGTCCGGCTCCGGCTCGCCCACCGCGCCCACCACCGCCCCCGGTGACCCGGGCGACCCCACGACGCCGGCCGGCGGCTCCGCCACCGACCCCGGCGCGCCCACCGGGGGCACGCCCTCCACGGCGCCCGGCGCACCCTCCACGTCCATACCCGGCTCCACCGCCGCCGCGCCTCCCGGCCGGGCCGACGGGACGCCTCCGCCGGCCGGCACCGGCGCTCCCTCGGCGCCCGTCACGGGCCGGCACGGCAAGCCGTACAACCCGACCGACGAGCAGCTCGCGGCGGCGGACCGGGCGAGCCGCACCGAGGTGTTCTCGACCACGGACGCCAACGGGAGCGTCGGCGGCGGCAATTCGGGCAGTTCGGACTCCGCGTCGGATTCCTCCACGTACACCGTCGGATCGGGCGACTCGCTCGCCGGCATCGCGGGCGCCCATCACGTCGACGGCGGATGGCGCGCGCTCTACGACGCCAACCACCGGCTGATCGGCGACGACCCGAACCTCATCAAACCCGGACAGATCCTCAACCTCGTCTGAGGCAAGGGGGCGTGGCGGCCGGAGAACAAAAGGGACGTATCGATTTTCCGGGGCGTCCGGAGATGTGACAAGGGTCTCCCGGGCCGCCGTGACCGCCCGCTCGCAGAGCGCTCAGCTCCGCCCCTCCGACCTGCGGTTCTGCACACCTCTCGGGCGAGCCACCGCAGTTGATGTCCGATATCGGAATGTTTGAACTCGCCCCCGGGGTGTGCTTAACGTCTAACCGCTCGCCACAGCGAGCCCCGCCGGTACGGAACGCCGAGTCCTGCCGCCGCCCGACGGGAACTGTCGACGCGAAAGCGCCGCAGGCAGGAGCGGGGGACCCAAGGTCTTCCGCCGGACCGGACGACGTACGCCGCGCAGCAACGGACAGCATCCGCTGCCACGCGTACGCCCCACGGTCCGGCTAGGGGTGAAGCCGAACGCCGCACCACGCGGACCGGCCGGGCAACTCACGTCCGAACCCGACAGCTGACCTCGTAGGCGTCGGTGAGGACACACAACACCATGGGTAAGCACCGTCGTGCCTCGAAGAAGTTCGTCCGTCTCGCCACGTTCGCGGGAGTGGCCGGCACCGCCGTCACGATCCCGCTGATGGCCTCCACCTCCGCCTCCGCCGCCTCGGTCGCGACCTGGGACAAGGTCGCCCAGTGCGAGTCCGGCGGCAACTGGTCGATCAACACCGGCAACGGCTACTACGGCGGCCTGCAGTTCTCGCAGTCCAGCTGGGAGGCCGCCGGCGGCCTGCAGTACGCGCAGCGCGCCGACCTCGCCACCAAGGACCAGCAGATCGCGATCGCCGAGAAGCTCCTCGCCCTGCAGGGCCCGAGCGCCTGGTCCTGCGCCTCGGCCGGCGGCCTGACCGCGGGCGGCCCGTCCCCCGACATCAACCCGGGCGGCTCGTCCTCCGCCGGCAGCTCGTCGAGCAGCAGCAGCTCCACCGCCGCACCGGCCAAGAGCAGCACCGCGGCGTCCACCCACTCCGCGCCGGCCGCCACGCACAAGGCGGCGGCCGCCCACACCTGGCGCAAGGGCAGCGGCTCGTACACGGTCGTCTCCGGCGACACGCTCTCCCGCATCGCCAAGGCCCACCACGTGGCCGGTGGCTGGAAGAAGCTGTACGCCCTGAACCACGACACGGTGAAGCAGGCCGACCTGATCTACCCGGGTCAGCACCTGCACCTCGGCTGACCTCAGCCGTCACACCGGCCGGCCTCCGGGCCGGACGCGGACGCGGGATCGGCGGAGTCCTCACCGCCCATGACACCCCGGCCGGGCACGCTCTCCCCCCGACGTGCCCGGCCGGGGTATTCCGTCTCACGGGCCGGGCCGACGGCCGGACCCGGGCCCCGCGCCGGTTAGGCTCGTCCCGAAAAAGACGAGAGACATCACTGCTTCACCGAAGGAGACAACGTGCCGTCCATCGACGTCGTCGTAGCCCGGGAAATCCTCGACTCGCGAGGCAACCCCACCGTCGAGGTCGAGGTCGGCCTCGACGACGGCAGCACGGGCCGTGCCGCGGTCCCGTCCGGCGCCTCCACCGGCGCGTTCGAGGCCCTCGAGCTCCGCGACGGTGACAAGAACCGCTACCAGGGCAAGGGCGTCGAGAAGGCCGTCCTCGCCGTGATCGAGCAGATCGGCCCGGAGCTGGTCGGCTACGACGCCACCGAGCAGCGGCTGATCGACCAGGCGATGTTCGACCTGGACGCGACGCCGGACAAGTCCTCGCTCGGCGCCAACGCCATCCTCGGCGTCTCGCTCGCCGTCGCGCACGCCGCCTCCGAGGCGTCCGACCTGCCGCTCTTCCGCTACCTCGGCGGCCCGAACGCGCACGTGCTGCCGGTGCCGATGATGAACATCCTCAACGGCGGCTCGCACGCGGACTCCAACGTCGACATCCAGGAGTTCATGATCGCCCCCATCGGCGCGGAGTCCTTCTCCGAGGCGCTGCGCTGGGGCGCGGAGGTCTACCACACCCTCAAGGGCGTGCTGAAGTCCCGCGGGCTGTCCACCGGCCTCGGCGACGAGGGCGGCTTCGCCCCGAACCTGGAGTCCAACCGAGCCGCCCTCGACCTGATCGTCGAGGCCATCAAGCAGGCCGGCTACGCGCCCGGCCAGGACATCGCGCTCGCCCTGGACGTCGCCGCCTCCGAGTTCTACAAGGACGGCAAGTACCAGTTCGAGGGCGGCGAGAAGTCGGCCGCCGAGATGACCGAGTACTACGAGGACCTGGTCGCGTCCTACCCGCTGGTCTCCATCGAGGACCCGCTCTTCGAGGACGACTGGTCCGGCTGGAAGGTCCTCACCGAGCGGCTCGGCGCCAAGGTGCAGATCGTCGGCGACGACCTGTTCGTCACCAACCCCGAGCGCCTGCAGAAGGGCATCGACAACGACACCGCCAACGCGCTGCTGGTCAAGGTCAACCAGATCGGCTCGCTCACCGAGACGCTGGACGCGGTCGAGCTGGCCCAGCGCAACGGCTACAAGTGCATGATGTCGCACCGCTCCGGCGAGACCGAGGACGTCACCATCGCCGACCTCGCCGTCGCCACCAACTGCGGCCAGATCAAGACCGGCGCCCCGGCCCGCTCCGAGCGCGTCGCCAAGTACAACCAGCTGCTGCGCATCGAGGAGATCCTGGACGACGCCGCGGTCTACGCCGGCCGCTCGGCGTTCCCCCGCTTCAAGGGCTGACGGCCCCCGCCTCCCTACGTCCCCGCACGCGGTCCCGTACCGTGTGCGGGGACGTACTGGCGCAGGGGCGTGGCCGCGTGCGGGCGACGGCGTGCACGCCGCGGCGCACCACGGCGCGCACGAAGGCGAGGGGAGGCACGGCGTGGCGGCGGACCGCTTCTCCACCACGGCCCGGCTCAAGGCGATCGGCCAGGAGGCGCAGGCCCGGGTCTACCGTGCCGCGGCCCGCCGCCCGGTCCGGCGCAACAAGCTGACCGGCCGCGCCGCGCTGCTGGCCCTCGTGCTGTGCGCGCTGGTGGTGGCCCTCGCCTATCCGATGCGGCAGTACGTCTCGCAGCGCTCGGACATCGCCGACCAGCGGCGCGAGGCGCAGAAGGCGGCGCAGCGGGTCCAGCAGCTGCGCGAGGAGAAGGCGCGCTGGCGGGACCCCGACTACGTGCGCACCCAGGCCCGCGAGCACCTGCACTACGTGATGCCCGGTGAGACCGGCTACCAGCTCGCCGGCGTTCCCTCGGCCACCGCGCGACCCGCGCAGGGCCGGGGCGCCACGAGCGAGGCCGCCGCGCACCGCCCGTGGTACGACAATCTGTGGGACGGCCTCGACCGGGCCGACGCGGCCGCGGCCCCGCGCCGCTGACGCCCCGAAAGCCCCACGCCCGCCGACGGCACCGCGTCCGCCCGGCGCGACGCGCCCACCCGACCGCGCCTCACCCCGACCCCGCGGCGCCCCGACACCGCCACCCCCGAAGCCCCCAGGCAGAACGGCTCATGAACAGCTCTCCGCAGCACCCGGACCCCGCCGAGCGGCCCGTCCCCGCCGAGCAGCACGACCCGGCCGCCCCCGCGGCCCCCGCCGCGGGAGCGGACCCCGCGCCGCCCGGCCGCGAGGCGTTCGCGGCGGACGACGCCGCCGCCGTGCGCGAGCAGCTCGGGCGGCCGCCGCGCGGTCTGCGCGCGGTCGCGCACCGCTGCCCGTGCGGCAACCCCGACGTGGTCGAGACCCAGCCGCGGCTGGAGGACGGCACGCCGTTCCCGACGCTGTACTACCTGACCTGCCCGCGCGCGGCCTCCGCCATCGGCACCCTGGAGGCGGACGGCGTGATGAAGCAGATGACCGCCCGGTTGGCGGTGGACGAGGAGCTGGCCGCCGGCTACCGCGCGGCGCATGAGGACTACCTCGCCCGCCGCGACGCCATCGAGGTGCTGGAGGGCTTCCCGAGCGCGGGCGGCATGCCCGACCGGGTGAAGTGCCTGCACGTGCTGGCCGGGCACGCGCTGGCCGCCGGCCCCGGCGTCAACCCGCTGGGCGACGAGACGCTCGCCCTGCTGCCCGACTGGTGGGCCAAGGGCCCCTGCGTGCCGCGCCCGCAGGTCCCCGGCGCCGAATCCGCTGAGGAGTCCGAGTGACGACGCGCGTGGCCGCGATCGACTGCGGCACCAACTCCATCCGCCTGCTGGTGGCCGACCTGGACCCGGCGACCGGCGAGCTGAAGGACCTGGACCGCAGGATGCGGATCGTCCGGCTCGGCCAGGGCGTGGACCGCACCGGCCGGCTCGCGCCCGAGGCGCTGGAGCGCACCTTCGCGGCCTGCCGGGAGTACGCGGAGGTCATCGCCGGGCACGGGGTGCCGGCCGGCAGGGTCAGGTTCGTGGCCACCTCGGCCTCCCGGGACGCCGACAACCGCGAGGACTTCGTCCGCGGCGTGGTGGACATCCTGGGCGTGCGGCCCGAGGTGGTGAGCGGCGAGCAGGAGGCGCAGTTCTCCTTCACCGGCGCGACCCGCGAGCTGACCGGTGGACACGGCCTGGCCACCCCGTACCTGGTGGTCGACATCGGCGGCGGCTCCACCGAGTTCGTGCTCGGCGGGCGGGAGGTCACCGCGGCCCGCTCGGTGGACGTCGGCTGCGTGCGGATGACCGAGCGCCACCTGGTGCACGACGGGGTGATCACCGATCCGCCCACCGCGGAGGCGGTCGCCGCGATCACCGCGGACATCGACCGGGCGCTGGACGAGGCGGCCCGCGAGGTGCCGCTGGAGCAGGCCCGCACCCTGGTCGGGCTGGCCGGCTCGGTCACCACGATCGCCGGCATCGCGCTCGGCCTGCCCGCCTACGACTCCGCGGCCATCCACCACGCGCGGATCACCCGCGAGCAGGTGCGCGAGATCACCGGACGGCTGCTGCACGCCACCCACGCCGAGCGTGCCGCGATCCCGGTGATGCACGAGGGCCGGGTGGACGTGATCGGCGCGGGTGCCCTGGTGCTGCTGCGGATCATGGAGCGCACCGGCGCGGCCGAGGTGGTCGTGTCGGAACACGACATTCTGGACGGCATCGGCTGGAGCCTGGTGTGACCGGGCGTATCCTCGCGGGTAAGCAAGCGCTCAGAAAGTAGCCCTCGTCACAGCGCCCGCCTGGTGACTCGCTGCGATACGTACGGGTAACTTCCCTGAGAGTCCGCACGTACGCAAGGGCGGTACGCACCGTGCGTACCGCCCCGCAGCCCGCCGAGGAGTGCCCGCGATGCCCGAAGCCGTCATCGTCTCTGCCGCCCGTTCGCCCATCGGCCGCGCCTTCAAGGGCTCGCTGAAGGACCTGCGCCCGGACGACCTCGTCGCCACCGTCATCCAGACCGCGCTGGCGAAGGTGCCGCAGCTCGACCCGCGCGAGATCGACGACCTGATGCTCGGCTGCGGCCTGCCCGGCGGCGAACAGGGCTTCAACCTGGGCCGGATCGTGGCGGTGCAGATGGGCATGGACCACCTGCCGGGCTGTACCGTCACCCGCTACTGCTCCTCGTCGCTGCAGACCACCAGGATGGCGATGCACGCGATCAGGGCCGGCGAGGGCGACGTCTTCATCTCGGCCGGCGTGGAGGCGGTGTCCCGCTTCGTGAAGGGCAACTCCGACAGCCTGCCCGACACCATGAACCCGCTCTTCGGCGAGGCGACGGCCCGTACCGAGCGGCGCGCGCAGGGCGGCGGCGGCGCCTGGCACGACCCGCGCGAGGACGGTGCGGTGCCGGACGCCTACATCGCGATGGGCCAGACCGCGGAGAACCTCGCCGCCCTCAAGGGCGTGACCCGCCAGGACCAGGACGAGTTCGGGGTGCGCTCGCAGAACCTGGCCGAGGAGGCGCTGAAGAACGGTTTCTGGGAGCGGGAGATCACCCCGGTCACGCTGCCCGACGGGACGGTCGTCTCCAAGGACGACGGCCCGCGCGCCGGCGTGACCCTGGAGGGCGTCTCCGGCCTCAAGCCCGTCTTCCGCCCCGACGGCACGGTCACCGCGGGCAACTGCTGCCCGCTCAACGACGGCGCGGCCGCCCTGGTCGTCATGTCGGACACCAGGGCCCGGGAGCTGGGCATCACGCCGCTGGCCCGGGTGGTCTCCACCGGCGTCTCAGGGCTCTCCCCGGAGATCATGGGCTACGGCCCGGTCGAGGCGTCCCAGCAGGCGCTGCGGCGGGCCGGGATGGCCATCGGCGACATCGACCTGGTCGAGATCAACGAGGCCTTCGCCGCGCAGGTCATCCCCTCCTACCGCGACCTGGGCATCGACCTGGACCGGCTGAACGTCAACGGCGGCGCGATCGCGGTCGGCCACCCCTTCGGGATGACCGGCGCGCGGATCACCGGCACGCTCATCAACAGCCTCCAGTTCCACGACAAGCAGTTCGGCCTCGAAACCATGTGTGTGGGCGGCGGTCAGGGCATGGCGATGGTCATCGAGCGCCTTTCCTGACGCTTTGCGACCGCCTGGCTGCAATGTGCACTCTGTGTGACATAAGTCGCAACGAAATCGCCCCCGGGATGTGATTTTCTCCCGGGGGCGACGCGTTTGCGCAGGTCATGCGAGGTGTCGCGGAGGGTGTCAAGGGGACAGAACGGGACAGGCCATGACGTTCCGCACTGCAAAGGCCAAGGGTTTACCGGCAGAGTGATGAGTGGGGAAAGTTTCGTCCACCGCCCGGATGGGCATTGCTCGGGTCGCACCAGTCGGGAGTACGTCAGTGAGCGCCAACTTCACCGTTCTGCTGGTGGCCGCGGGACTCGCCGTGGCCGCGGGTTCCGCCGCCCTGCTCTGCGCCCACGGCATGCGGCGCGAGCTGGCCGCGCTGCGCCGCGACCTGGCGGCGCTCGCCCTGCCGGGGCAGCGCGACGCCCTGATGTCCGCGCGCGACGTGCGGACCGCGGTGGCCGACGCGCTCGCCGACGAGCGGGAGCGGGAGCTGGCCGAGGCACGCGCCTTCTGGGCCGAGCAGGAGGCCCGCGAGAGCGCGGGTGACGGCTTCTTCCGCGGCGGCCTGACCGGTCTGCCCGGCGTCGCCGACGGCCGGGACGCGCTGCCCGACTACGAGGTGCCGCCAGTGCTGCCCTACCTGCCGCGCCAGGCGGACTCCAGCCTCCAGGCCGCCTTCGACGCGGGCCGGGAGAGCCTCGACGCGGCCTTCGAAGGCGGCGTGGAGGCCGGAGTGGCCGGAGCGGAGCCCGCGGGCGCGTCGGGCGCGGAAGCGGGCGCCCAGGGCCCGGAGACGGCTGAGGCGACCCGTCCCGCCCCGGGCGCGATCCCGCACCCCTCCGGCCCCGACTTCACCCCGGCCCCGGTCGTCGCCTCCCGCGACCAGACCGCGGACCGGCTCGCCGACCTCGCCGACGCGCGCATCCCGCTGTCCGACGTGCGGCCGGGACCGCTCGGCACCCTGGACGTCTACGTCTTCGCCGACGGCACCACGCTGTGCATGACGCCCGGCCACCGGGCGACCGCGCTCAAGCTCTGCGACGCGCTCGACCGCGGCGAGGTCCCGTTCCTGCAGGGCGGCTCCGCGATAGCCGGCGCCTACGCGCTGACCTTCTCCTGCGGCGAGGAGAGCGTGTACGTCCTCGCGGACCGCGTGGTCGCCTCGCTGTAGGCCCGGTCGGCGCCTGCGCGAGCCGGCGCACGCCAGGACCGGCGCACCGCCCGCGCACGGGTCGACGCACGGACCGGCGCCGGCGCCTGACCGGTCAGCCGATCGCCTTCGCCGCGACCGCGAGCCGCTCCAGCGCCTCGGCCGCCGCCCGCCGCCCGCGCGGCGGATCGGCCGCGACCGCCCGCGCCAGATCGTGGCCGGCCACCGCCAGTTGGTCGCCGACCGCGAAGATCCCGTCGTCCGGCAGCTCGTAGGGCTCGCGGCCGGGGAACTCCAACTCCTGCGCCCGGCGGGCCAGCAGGCGGGCGACGGCGAGCCCCACGGCGGCGGCGCCGGTCTGCAGCCGCCGCTGCGGCAGCGCCCTGAGCCGTCCGGCCAGCCGCTCCACCGCCTCGTTCAGTGCGTGATCGGGTACCGGTTCGTGGGCTGGTTCCCCGCCGCTGTCCCGCGCGTCGCGTTCCGACATGACGGCGACCCTATCCGGCCGGGGCGTCGCCGCCCCGCGCGGCCGCACACTCCGCGCGCACCTCGTCGTACCCATATCCGCACGTCCGGATGGTTGCCAAGGGGCGACCTCTCGGGCACGGTGGGGTGACCGGACCACATACCGGAGGCGCCGATGTCCCAAACGCACTTCTCCGAGGAAACCCACCGGAATCTGCTCGACCACATCCCGCAGTCCACGGGCCGCGAGGTCAGCGACTGGCTCCGAGCCCTCGCCGACGGCCCGTCGTTCCTCCGCTTCGACGACAAGGTCAGCTGGCTCCGCAGCGAGCACGCCCTCTCCTACGGCCACGCGAAGGCCATCGCCCACGAGTTCGACCTGCGGCGGGCCGCGCGCAACCTGGCCTGACCGCCCCACCCTCCACAAGACGCCGGCGGGCCGCCCCGGGAAGCACTGCTTCCGGGGCGGCCCGCCGTGTCTGACGCGGCCGGGCGGGTCAGTCGCGCAGGATCGCGATCAGCCGCAGCAGCTCCAGGTAGATCCACACCAGGGAGAGCGTCAGGCCGAACGCGGCCAGCCACGACTCGCGCTGGGGCGCGCCGCCCCGGATGCCGTCCTCGATCTGCCGGAAGTCCAGCGACAGGAAGAACGCGCCGAGGCAGACGCCGAGCAGGCAGAAGACGATGCCCAGGCCGCCGGTGGCCAGGCCCAGGCCGTTGCCGGCGCCGAAGGCGGCGAAGAGCAGGTTGACGGCCAGGGCGAGGACGAAGCCGATGGCGACGGCCATGCCGATCCGCTGGTAGCGGGCGGTGACGCGGATGATCCGCGCCTTGTAGGCGAAGAGCATGCCGGCGAAGACCGCCACCGTGCCCAGCACCGCCTGCACCGGCGCGCCCTGCCACGCCTCGTTGTAGAAGCGGCTGAGCACGCCGAGGAACAGGCCCTCGAAGATCGCGTAGCCGAGGATCAGCGCGGGCACCGGGGTGCGCTTGAACGCCTGGATCATCGCGAGCACGAAGGCGACCAGCGCCGCGCCGTAGGCGACGCCGATCTGGTCCTTCAGGCCGAACCAGCCGATCGCCACGCCGACCACGACCGTGCCCAGCGTCATCGCGGTGCGCATGACGACGTCGTCCATCGTCATCCGGCCGGTCTGCGCGGGCCCGGCGGCCGGCCCGGCGTACATCTCCTCCATCTGCTGCGGAGTGAGGGGCTGCCGGTCGTAGGGGTTGCGGGGGGCCTGGGCGTACGGATTCCCGCCGGCCTGCCCGTATCCGGCCGCTCCCGGCGCCGCGCCCTGGGGCGTGCCGCCCGTGCCGCCCGAACCGAAGCCGGCGTACCCGGCGTCCTGGGTGAAACCCCGCCTGCTGAAGACCGGGTTGCTGCTCCTCATGTCACTCCTCCATGGCCGCAGACTGCGACAAGTCCCTCAAGGGTAATGGGTTGGCAAAAACGCTGCGGTACGCCCGAAGGATGATCTTCCCCCGTGCGGGTGGTTGACGGGTATCACGCTGGACGCTGTCGGTGCGTCGCGGTATCACTGAGGAGTGGAGACGAACGCACGTTCGAACATCGGCATCAGGGAGCAGGCCATGCCACGCCCCGACCACACCCGTGCGCTGCACGCGGCTCTGCTCACCGCCGCGCGCGGACTGCCCGTCATCCCGCTGTCCCGGACCAAGCTGCCCGCCGTCCGCTCGCCGCACCGGGGCGAGACCGGCGCCACCGCCTGCCGCGGCGCCTGCGGACGCCCCGGCCACGGCGTCCATGACGCCACCACCGACCCGGCCCTGATCCGTGCGCTGTTCGCGCTGGCGCCGTGGGCGACCGGCTACGGCATCGCGTGCGGGGTGCCGCCCGCGCACCTGGTCGGGGTCGACCTCGACGTCAAGCACGGCGCGGACGGGGTGGGCGCACTGCACGCACTGGCTGAAACGCACGGTTTCGCCGTCCCGCAAACGGTTACCGTGCTCACCCCCAGCGGCGGCCGCCACCTGTGGTTCACCGCGCCGGGCCCGGTGCCCAACTCGGCCGGCCGGCTCGCCCCCGGCATCGACATACGCGGCGCCGGCGGCTACGTGGTGGGCCCCGGCTCGCGCACGGTCGCCGGACGCTATCTGCTGGCCCCCGGCTCCACCGGGCACCCGCTCGCGCCGGTGCCCGAGGCGCTGCTGCGGCTGGCCGCCCCGCCGCCCGCGCCACCGCGCCCGCCCGAGCAGGAGGCGCCCCGGCACCCGGCCGAGAAACGGGCCGCCGGCCTGGTCAGGTTCGTGCTGGATTCACGCGAAGGAGAGCGCAACGGGCGGCTGTTCTGGGCGGCCTGCCGCGCCTACGACGCGGGGTTCGGCGAGGCGCTCGCGCCGGCCCTGGTGACCGCGGCGGTGCACACCGGGCTGAGTGAGCGGGAGGCGGCCGCAACCGTGGCGTCCGCGGGCCGCCTCCGGGCGTCCGCAGAGCCCTGAAAAAGGGCCCTGGGAGTGCCCGGAGCCGGACTTGAACCGGCACGCCCACCGAGGGGCAGCGAGGTTTAAGCTCGCCGTGTCTGCGTTCCACCATCCGGGCCGGCGGGGCGCAGAGAAAAGCGTATCCGTGTCGGGCGTCGTGAACAGGACGCCTCTGTTGCCATGTTGTCTTATTTTAGGGGTTACTGACGGAGCATCAGCCGTGCTCCGGGCCTCCTGCCGCACCACAGGAGCCGTTCGCCTCGGCGGCGACCCTCACGCACAAGTGACGTGAAATCGCTCTCCGCAACCGCGCGCCGCGCGCCGGGCGGCCCGTCAGGACAGCCAGCCGGTCCTGGTCGGGGGCAACCCTGACCTCCCGTCGGGCGCCGTGCGGACCGCGAGCACCTGGTTGACGCCGATCCGGTTCCGCTCGAACGACACCGCGGACGCGGCCATGTAGAGCCGCCACACCCGGGCCCGGCCCGGCGAGGTCGCGGCCGCCGCCTCCTTCCAGGCGCCCTCCAGGTTGCCCACCCACGCCCGCAGCGTGCGCGCGTAGTGCTCGCGCAGCGCCTCGACGTCCCGCACCTCGAACCCGGCCTCCTCCAGCCGGGCGACGGTCACGCCGATCGGCGCCAGCTCCCCGTCGGGAAAGACGTAGCGGTCGATGAACTCGTCGACGTGGTAGGCATCCTCGTCGCGCAGCGGCCGCCGCCCGATCTGGTGGTTGAGCAGCCGGCCGCCGGGCTGGAGCAGGGCGTACAGGTCGCGCGCGTACTCCAGATAGCGTTCGCCGCCGACGTGCTCGGCCATGCCGATCGACGAGATCGCGTCGTAGGGGCCGTCCCTGACGTCCCGGTAGTCCTGCACCCGGATCTCGATCCGGTCGGTCAGCCCGGCCTCCGCGACCCGCTTGCGGGCGAAGGCGGCCTGCGCGGTGGACAGCGTGACGCCGGTGGCGCGCACCCCGTAGTGCGTGGCGGCGTGCAGCACCATCGAGCCCCAGCCGCAGCCGACGTCCAGCAGCCGCATGCCCTCGCGCAGCCCCAGCTTGCGGCAGACCAGGTCGAGCTTCGCCCACTGGGCCTGCTCCAGGGTGGTGTCCTCGGCGGGCCACAGCGCGCACGAGTAGACCATGGACGGGCCGAGCACCAGGGCGTAGAAGTCGTTGCCCACATCGTAGTGGTGGGCGATCGCCGCCTTGTCGCGGCGCTTGGTGTGCGCGATGCCGGTGCGGCGGCGCAGCTCCTCCGGCGGTGGCGCGGGCGGCAGCCCGGCGCCCGCGAGGGACAGCGCGCGGCGCACCAGCCGGTAGCTGTCCGGATCGCGCAGCACCCCGGCGGCCCTGCGCAGGGTGCGCGCCGCGGAGGCCGGCGCGTCGGGCTCGTCGCGGTCCCAGAACAGCCCGGAGAGTAGGTCGAGCGCCGCGTAGAGGTCGCCGTCCACGTCGAGGTCGCCGGCCACCCAGGCGCGGGCCAGGCCCAGTTCGCCGGGCCGCCAGAGCAGCCGGCGCAGTGCGCGGCGCCGGCGCAGGACGAGTACGGGGGCGCCGGGCGGCCCGGCCTCGCTGCCGTCCCAGGCGCGCACGCGCAGCGGGAACGGCGACGAGAGGGCGTGTTCGGCGAGTTCGAGGATGCGATGAGCCGCGTCAGCCATGGTGCTGAGCGTACGACCGGAAATCGCCGCTGACACGTACATTTACGTTGGACGTACACGTAGTTGCCGGACGGCCGGCCGGGCCGGTCCGCCGCGGCTCCCGGCAGCGGCCGGCGCGCGGGTGCGGGAACGCCGAGAGGGCGCCCGCACCACGGATGGCGGGCGCCCTCTCGGCGTGTTGCACAGGCCCTGCGGGGCCGGTCGGGCAGGCGTCAGGACGCGGCGGCCTTCTCGGCGGGCTTGGCGGTCCGCTGCTCGGCGGGCTGCGCGGGCAGTGCGGCCTGCTGCGGCACCGGAGCCGGGCGGGCGGCCTCGTAGAACTCCTCGCGGGGGTTCTCGATCGCGCCGAGCGAGACGACCTCGCGCTTGAGGAACATCCCCAGCGTCCAGTCCGCGAAGACCCGGATCTTGCGGTTCCAGGTCGGCACCGCCATGCCGTGGTAGCCGCGGTGCATGTACCAGGCGATCCGGCCCTTGAGCTTGATCCTGGTCTTGCCGACGACGATCATCGCGACGCCCTTGTGCAGGCCCAGGCCGGCGACCGCACCCTTGTTGGCGTGCTTGTACTGCGCCTGCGGGAAGCCCCGCATGCCGGACACCACGTTGTCGCCGAGGACCTTGGCCTGGCGCAGCGCGTGCTGGGCGTTCGGCGGGCACCAGGCGCCCTCGCCCGCGGCGAGGTCGGGGATCTGGGCGTTGTCGCCGGCGGCCCAGATGTAGTCGGTGCCCTGCACCTGCAGGGTCGCCGCGGTGTCCACGTGGCCGCGCGGGCCCAGCGGCAGGCCGAAGCGGGCCAGCGCCGGGTTGGGCTTCACGCCGGCCGTCCACACGATGGTGGAGGCGTCGACCTCGAGCCCGTTGGCGAGCACCACGTGCTTGTCGACGCACGACGCCATCGACGTGCTGAGGTAGACCTCGATGCCCCGCTCCTGCAGGTGCTCCAGGCCCCACTTGCCGAGCTGCGGGCCGACCTCGGGGAGGATCTTGTCCGCGGCGTCCACGAGGATGAAGCGCATGTCCTCGCGCTTGACGTTCGGGTAGTACGTCGCGGCGTCGCGGGCCATGTCCTCGACCTCGCCTATGGTCTCCGCACCGGCGAAGCCGCCGCCGACGAAGACGAAGGTGAGCGCCTTGCGGCGGATCTCCTCGTCGGTCGTGGAGTCGGCCTTGTCGAGCTGCTCCAGGACGTGGTTGCGCAGGCCGATGGCCTCCTCGACGCCCTTCATCCCGATGCCGTTCTCGGCCAGGCCGGGGATCGGGAAGGTGCGGGAGACCGCGCCGAGCGCGATCACCAGGTAGTCGAAGGGCAGCTCGTAGGACTCGCCGACGAGCGGCTCGACCGAGGCGACCTTGCGGTCCTGGTCGATGGTGGTGACCCGCCCGGTGAGCACCTCCGCCCCGGGGAGCACGCGTCGCAGCGGGACGACGACATGCCGCGGGGAGATGCTGCCAGCTGCGGTTTCGGGGAGGAAGGGCTGGTACGTCATGTACGAGCGCGGGTCGACGACCGTGACGGTCGCCTCGCCGTACCGCATCTTCTTCATGATGCGGCGCGCCGCGTACAGGCCGACGTAACCGCCGCCTACTACGAGGATCCGTGGACGCTCCGTGGTGCTCATGCCTCGATTATGGAGCACGGTCAGGGGGGTCCCTCGTGAGCCCCTTCACAAGGTACTGGACACCGTCTGCTACACTGCGCGACCCCACGAGCCGGGGCCGGGGGGCCGGTGCGGCGCTCCGTGCGCCTCCTGTTCTTATACACGGCCCTGAGCAGCGTCGATCGGCCGCCGCGGGCTCCGTTCGACCGCCTGTGCGGGGCGCCGGGGCCACCGACCCGCCAGGGAATGAAGGGCAATTGGCGTGCCGCGCCTGGGAAAGTCGGGTCCGCCGCCGGGAACTTCATGTGAAGAGCTTCACAAACTTTTTCCGCGGCCCGCGATACGGACGCCTCGTCCACCCCTCGCGGGCCGCTCACCAGCGGCGACGCTCCCTCAGCTGAGCGCGGTCGAGCCGCCGACCTGGGTCTGCTCAGGCTCCGGCTCCTCCTCCAGCGGACGCCGCCGGCGCCGCTTCAGCAGCGCCCAGCGCCCGCGGGGGCCGCCGCCCGCATGCGCGGCCGCCACCTCCGTGCCGCCCTCGGACGCCGCCGCCACGGCCGCCTGGTCGACCGGCAGGAAGCCCTCGCCGCGCCGCGCGTCCGGCCGCTCGTCCGCCTCGGGCCACAGCCCCAGCGCGGCGCACAGCGTGGGCAGCACCGCCATCGCGGCCGTCGCGTACCCCTCCGCCGACGGGTGGAAGTTGTCCGGGCCGAACAGCTCCCGCGGCCGCGCCTCGAACTCCGGGCCGAGCAGGTCGCCCAGCGACACCGTGCGGGCGCCCAGCCCCACCACGGCGATGGTCTGCGCGGCCGCCAGCTGCCGGCTCGCCCGCCGGGCCAGCCAGCGCAGCGGCTGGTACACCGGCTCCACCGAGCCGAGGTCGGGGCAGGTGCCCACCACGACCTCCACACCGGCGTCCCGCAGCCGCCGCACCGCGTCCGACAGCAGCCGCACCGAGGCCGCCAGCGGCATCCGGTGCGTCACGTCGTTGGCCCCGATCATCACCACCACGACGTCCGGCGCCGGCACCGAGGAGTCCAGCAGCAGCGCGACCTGCCGGGCCAGGTCGTCCGACTGCGCGCCGGGCTGCGCCACGTTCACCAGCTTCACCGGGCGCTCGGCCACCGCCGCGAGCCCCGACGCCAGCAGCGCCCCCGGCGTCTCCCGCGCCCGGTGCACGCCCTGGCCCGCGGCCGTGGAGTCGCCCAGGAAGCCCAGCCGCAGCGCGGGCTCGTCCGTGCGGTGCGCGAACGCGGAGCCGTACCGGCCGTCCGCCCGCGGCGGCGTGCCCTCGGAGCCGCCCACCACCCGCTTGGCCATCCGCACCTCGGTCAGCAGCAGTCCGACCGCGGCGCCGCCCAGCAGGCTGATACCGCCGCCGCCGAACGCCGCCGCGGTCGCGATCCGCCGTGCCACTCTCACCCTCGACATCGAGCCGGCCACCTCCACTGCACTTGCTTCGCCCCGTGAGCCGCACCCGCTGGTACGTACACCAAGGTGTTGCCCCGCGAGACGCTTCCAGCAACGTCAACGGCCACCGCGCCGCCGACGTTTCGTGCGGCCCGCCGAAGGCACCAATAGGCTGGTCGCACCATCTCGGAGAACCCGGAGACACACGGTGCAGTTTCACGACTCGATGATCAGCCTCGTCGGCAACACCCCGCTGGTGCGGCTCCACAGCGTGACCGAGGGAATCCAGGCGACCGTCCTGGCCAAGGTCGAGTACTTCAACCCGGGCGGTTCGGTGAAGGACCGGATCGCGCTGCGCATGATCGAGGCCGCGGAACGCAGCGGCGAACTCAAGCCCGGCGGCACCATCGTCGAGCCCACCTCGGGCAACACCGGCGTCGGCCTGGCCCTTGTCGCCCAGCGCAAGGGGTACCACTGCATCTTCGTCTGCCCGGACAAGGTGTCCATGGACAAGATCAACGTGCTGCGCGCCTACGGCGCCGACGTCGTCGTCTGCCCGACCGCCGTCGACCCCGAGCACCCCGACTCGTACTACAACGTGTCCGACCGGCTGGTCCGCGAGACCCCCAACGCCTGGAAGCCCGACCAGTACAGCAACCCGAACAACCCGCTGTCCCACTACGAGTCCACCGGGCCGGAGCTGTGGCAGCAGACCGAGGGCCGGATCACCCACTTCGTGGCGGGCGTCGGCACCGGCGGCACCATCTCCGGCACCGGCCGCTACCTCAAGGAGGCCAGCGAGGGCCGCGTCCAGGTGATCGGCGCCGACCCCGAGGGCTCCGTCTACAGCGGCGGCTCCGGCCGCCCCTACCTCGTCGAGGGCGTCGGCGAGGACTTCTGGCCCACCGCGTACGACCGGGACGTGGCCGACGAGATCGTCGCCGTCTCCGACAAGGACTCCTTCCAGATGACCCGCAGGCTGGCCCGCGAGGAGGGCCTGCTCGTCGGCGGCTCCTGCGGGATGGCCGTCGCCGCCGCGCTGAAGGTCGCCGAGCCGCTCGGACCCGACGACGTGGTCGTCGTGCTGCTGCCGGACAGCGGCCGCGGCTACCTGTCGAAGATCTTCAGCGACGAGTGGATGAGCTCGCACGGCTTCCTCGACGAGGGCGGCGCCGAGGCCCGCGTGGCCGACGTCCTCGCCGACAAGCAGGGCGCCATCCCGAACCTGGTGCACATGCACCCCGACGAGACGGTCGGCCAGGCCATCGAGGTGCTGCGCGAGTACGGCGTCTCGCAGATGCCCGTGGTCAAGCCCGGCGCGGGCCACCCCGACGTGATGGCCGCGGAGGTCACCGGCTCCGTCGTCGAGCGCGACCTGCTGGACGCGCTGTTCAGCAAGCGCGCCACCCTCGACGACCCGCTCGACAAGCACCTGTCGCCGCCGCTGCCGCAGGTCGGCTCCGGCGAGCCGGTCAGCGGTCTGATGGCCGTGCTGGAGCGCGCCGACGCCGCCATCGTGCTGGTGGAGGGCAAGCCCACCGGCGTGGTCAGCCGGCAGGACCTGCTGTCCTTCCTCGCAGGTCACGGCGGGGCCTGAGGCGGCTCACCGGCCCCGGCCGGCCGCCTCGGGCGGTGCGGATGGTGCGGGCGGCAGGATTCGCGGAACTGGTACACCCGCGACACGTCCGCGCAGCACGCGCTTAACAAGCGTCCGGCACATTTGGTGATGTCGCACCGGGCGGAGGGACTCGAACCGCCGGCCGGAGCGGCACACCGAAACGGCACCAGGGCTTCCGGAGCGGCTCCCGGACTCCATGGTCGCCTCGGACGCGCCGGCCCGGCCCTGACCCGGCCCGCGTCCTCGCGGGAACCGCCGTCGTCCCGCCCTCCGAGTCTGCTCGGGGGTGCGGCGGTTCCCGCGCAAACACCTTCTGTGTCTCTCGCGCGTCCTTCGCGTTCTCCCGCCTCCGGCCCTTTCGGCACCGGAGGCCCTTCGGCGCCCTCACCGGCGCGCCCGGCTGGCGTCCGTTGCCCTTCAGGGCCGTGCGGCGCCGGGCCGCGGCCCGGGTCAGGACCAGTCGTCCCGGTCGGGCTTCTCCTTGGGGGCGAGGAAGCCGGTGAGGCTCTGGGCCACGTTGACGCCGACGATGCCCGCCCAGGTGATGAAGAGTCCGCCGGTGCCGGCGTTGACCGCGGCGATGGCCGACAGCGGGATCGCGAGCACCAGGGTGACGCCGGCGAACCCGTAGCGGGCGAAGCGCGGGCTCGGCGACGGCGGGCCGATGGGGCGGCGGTCGGCGCGGGCGAACGACGTCTGCTGCTGGGCGAGTTCGCGGCGCACCCGCTGCTCGACGCGGCTGTCGACGCGCTCGTTCACCTTTTCCATGAACGAGTCGACCAGTTCCGACTCGTACTCCGCTCCGAGGTCCTTGCGGGCCTGCAGGGTGGCGGAGAGATCCTTGTTGAGTTCCGGGTCGCGGGCGTCCATGGGCTCACCGTAGGAGGAGCGGGGCGTGGGCGACACTGGGGATAGCCCCCGACTTCCCCGGGGGCCTGCCGTCCCCCAGGAGGATCGCCATGCCCGACGCGCCCGTGCTCACCGCCCTGCACGGCGGCGCGGCCGGCGACGGCGCGGACCGGCCGGACGCGGTGACCGTCGACGGCCGTTCCTGCTCGTACGAGGAGCTGCTCGGCGCGGCCGGAGCGGTGGCGCGGCGGGCGGCCGGCACCAAGGCGTTCGTGGTGGAGGCCACGGCGAGCCTGGAGACCGTCGCGGCGGTCGTCGGCGGCCTGCTCGCGGGCGTGCCCGCCGTACCGCTGGCGCCCGACTCCGGCCCCGCGGAGCGCGAGCACATCCTGCGCGACTCGGGCGCGGAGGCGCTGCCGGTGGACTTCGCGGAGCGCGCCGACTTCCCCGGCGCGCCCGCCGGGGACGCCGCGCTGGTCCTCTACACCTCCGGCACCACCGGGCCGCCCAAGGGCGTGGTGCTCAGCCGGGCCGCCGTCGCCGCGGACCTCGACGCGCTCGCCGACGCCTGGCAGTGGACCGCGCAGGACACCCTGGTGCACGGCCTGCCGCTGTTCCACGTGCACGGACTCGTGCTGGGCGTGCTCGGCGCGCTGCGCCACGGCAGCCGCCTGGTGCACACCGGCCGCCCGACGCCCGGCGCCTACGCCGCCGCCGGCGGCAGCCTCTACTTCGGGGTGCCGACCGTGTGGCACCGGGTGGTACGCGACGAGGCCGCGGCGCGGGCGCTGTCCGGGGCGCGGCTGCTGGTGTCGGGCAGCGCGCCGCTGCCCGCGCCGGTCTTCCACGGCATGCAGGAGCTGACCGGGCAGCAGCCGGTCGAGCGCTACGGCATGACCGAGACCCTGATCACGCTGAGCGCCCGCGCGGACGGCCCGCGGCTGCCGGGGGCCGTCGGCACGCCGCTGCCGGGCGTCACGACCCGCATCGAGCAGTCCGCGGACGGCATCGGCGAGCTGCAGCTGCGCAGCCCGACGCTGTTCGAGGGGTACCTGGGCCGGCCGGACGCCACGGCGGCCTCCTACACCGCGGACGGCTGGTTCCGCACCGGCGACATCGCCTCGGTCGACGCGGACGGCACCCACCGGATCGTGGGCCGGGCCTCCACCGACCTGATCAAGTCCGGCGGCTACCGGATCGGGGCGGGCGAGGTGGAGAACGCGCTGCTCGCCCATCCGGCGGTACGCGAGGCGGCGGTGGTCGGGGCAGCGCACGCCGACCTCGGACAGGAGATCGTCGCCTATGTGGTGGCCGACGGGGTCACCGGCGAGGAGCTGACGGATTTCGTCGCCTCGCTGCTGTCGGTGCACAAGCGTCCGCGCCGCGTCCGATTCCTGGCCGAACTGCCGCGCAACGCCATGGGCAAGCCACAAAAACGGTTGCTCCCCCCGGCGTGACGGGATAGGCGTAGGGGGTCCTGGCGGACCCGGGGGCTTCCGCTTGCCGGGCGGCAAGTAAGCTCTGGGTTCGCAAGTCCACCCCCCACCGGACGTCCCCTGTGGCCGTCCGGGTCGCCGATACCCGGGAACCGCTCCAAAGGGTGGCGGTGATACGTCCTGCCATGGAGGCAGCACCGCATGTTCCACCGCATCGGACGCACCGTCGTCCGCCATCCCGTATGGACGATCGTCGCGTGGGTGATCGCCGCCGTCGCGATCATCGCCACCGCGCCGAGCCTGCCGTCCAACAGTGACGAGAGCAGCTTCCTGCCGAGCAGCTACGAGTCGATCAAGGCGATGAACGTGCAGGAGAAGGCCTTTCCCCAGGCCTTCACGCCCGCCGCGATCGTCCTCTTCGAGCGCACCGACGGCGCCCCCATGACCGCGGCGGACAAGACGGACGTCGCGAAGATCACCAAGGAGCTGGGCGCCAAGAAGATCGACCAGGTCCAGTCGATCGTCGCGGGCAAGCCGTCCAAGGACGGCAAGTACGACACCGCCCTGGTGCAGATGGACAAGAAGTCGGCGGGTCAGCCCAAGCAGGCCGACGCCGCCAAGGCGCTGCGCACCGACTCCACCGCGCTCGCCGCCGGCACCCGTCTGAAGGTGCAGGTCGGCGGCCAGGCGGCGCAGAACCTCGACCAGCAGGACGCGGGCAAGACCTCGGACGCGGTCGCGCTGATCGGTTCGCTGCTGATCATCATCGCCACCCTGTCGATCATCTTCCGCTCTCCGCTGGTGGCGGTGATGCCGCTGGTGCTGCTGGTCGGCGTGGTCTTCACGGTCGCCAACGCGCTGATCGCCGACGCCACGAAGATCTTCGGACTCCAGGCGAACAGCTCGATCTCGGCGCTGCTGATCGTGGTGGTGCTCGGCGTCGGCACCGACTACTTCCTGTTCCTGATGTTCCGCTACCGGGAGCGGCTGCGGGCCGGCGACGAACCCAAGGAGGCGATGATCAACAGCGTCGCCAGGGTCGGCGAGGCCATCGCCTCCGCCGCCGGCGCCGTCATCATCGCCTTCTGCGCACTGGCCCTGTCCACGCTCGGCTTCCTCACCCAGCTCGGCCCGGCCCTGGCGATCCTGGTCGCCGTCACCCTGGTCGCCGGCCTGACGCTGTTCCCGGCCATCTGCTCGCTGATCCCGCCGCGGGCGCTGTTCTGGCCCGGCAAGAAGTGGCGCGACGAGCCGTCCGGCACCCGCTACGCGTCCATCGGCCGCCTCGTCGGCAACAAGCCCGCCCTGGTGGCGGTCGTCTCCGGCGCGGTCATGCTGGTCCTGGCGCTCGGCACCTTCGGCTACAAGGCGTCCTACGACCTGGCGTCGGGCTCCATCCCGAAGTCCAAGGAGTCGATGGTCGTCCAGGACACCCTGACCAAGGCGTACTCGGCCGGCGCCGCGGAGCCGACCAACGTCTACCTCACCAGCACCGACGGCAAGCCGCTCGGCGTCGACTTCGGCGGCTACGCGCAGAAGCTGCGCGGCGCGGACGGCGTGGACAGCGTCGCCTTCGACCAGGCCACCGACGTCAACAAGGCCGGCACCACCGCGAACTTCACCGTCACCCTCAAGTACGAGGCGGCCACCGACCAGGCCATCGCCGCGGTCGGCGACATCCGCACCGTCGCCCACGACAACGCGCCGCCCGGCACGGAGGCCCTGGTCGGCGGCTCGTCGTCGATCTTCAAGGACATCAACGCGGCCGTGAACCACGACTACCGCACGGTCTTCCCGGTCGCCGCGATCCTGATCATGGTGATCCTCGGACTGCTGCTGCGCAGCGTGGTGGCGCCCTGGTACCTCATCGCGTCCGTGGGCCTCGGCTTCGGCGCGACGCTCGGCGCCACGGTGTGGATCTTCGGTCGCGGCGACGGGCTGATCTTCCTGCTGCCGATCATCATGTACCTGTTCGTGGTGGCGATCGGCACGGACTACAACATCCTGATGATCGCCCGGCTCAGGGAAGAGGCCAGAGAGGGCCGGCAGCCGCGCGAGGCCGCCGCCGAGGCCCTCAAGCACGCGGGTCCGACGATCGGCGCGGCCGGCTTCATCCTGGCCGCGACCTTCGGGACGCTGATGCTCTCCGGCAACGACTTCCTCACCGAGATGGGCTTCGCCGTCGCCTTCGGCATCCTGGTCGCCGCGTTCGTGATGGCGATGTTCTTCACGCCGAGCCTCACCGCGCTGATCGGGCACGCCGCCTGGTGGCCCGGACACGCGGACCGCGCGGCGCAGCCGCAGCCGGCGGCCGAGGGCGGCCCGCGCGGCCGCGAACTGGACGAGACGCGGCAGCGGTAGCGGCAGCCGCGAGGCGGACGCGGACCGTCGTGGAGGCGGCCGTCGCGACCGCGGACGGGGCGTGAACGGGACCGCACGGATGGCCGTTTGACCGGCTGGCCGGAGTTGTCCACAGGGGCCGGACAGGTGTCGATCACCTGTCCGGCCCTTCGGCTACGCTGGCGGAGCAGTCAGTGATCAACGGGGACGAAACGGGACGTACGGCTCGCGGGCGCTCGTCGGGAGCGCGCCGGACCGTGCGGGTACGGGGGCGGTGATGGGGGACGTGACAGGTCTCGCGGAGAGCGGGACGCCAGGGGCTTCCGGCGGATCGGCGAGCGCGGCCGCCGAACCGGAACGGCCGCTGCCGCCGACGGCCGCATGGCGGCGGCGCGTGCTGCTCGCGCCGGGGCTCGCGCTGCTCGGTGCGGTGCTGGTGGTCGCCACCGCACTGCTGGACGACCGCCACGGCAAGCGGGCGTCGGCGCTGTGCCACCATCTGCCGGTGCCGTGGACGCTGTTCGCGCTGGCGTGGGCGTCGCTGCTGTGCGGGGCGGCGGCGAGCGCCCTGTGCGCCCTGCTCCTGCGTGCGGCGCGACGCGAGGGACGGCGCGGTACCGAGTCCTGGCAGGGGACGCTCGCGGTCTGCATATGCGTGGCGGGCGCCCTGCCCCTGCTCTTCGAGGCGACGGCGGTCTACGGGGTGCACGCCGAGGCCGGCGAGGCGTACTGGAGCTGCGCGGGCGCGAGCGCCCTGCTGGGCTGACGCCGGGCGGGAGGCCGGGTCGAGCGCTGGGCGCAAGGCCGGGTCGGCGGCCGTGCCCTTGCCTGCCTGCATATCTTCATGCAGAGTCTTGTCACGGTGAATAACGGCCGGTGGGCGGGGCCGACGGCACACGCCCGCGGCAGGGGAAAGCAGGGGACGGACAGGCGATGAGCAGCGGTACGGACAGCGGCGCGGACAGCCACCCCGCCGGGGGCGGCGACCCCTCGGCGCGGCTGCTGAAGCTCTTCGAGGCGCACCGGCTCACCCCCACCCAGCGCAGGATCGCGCACTGCCTCGTCCGCAAGGCCGCGGAGGCGCCGTTCCTGTCCAGCGTGGAGGTCGCGGAACTCGCCGGCGTCAGCCAGCCGTCGGTCACCCGGTTCGCCGTCGCCCTGGGCTTCGACGGCTACCCGGCCCTGCGCCGGCACCTCAGAGAGGTGGCGCCGGCGGCCGCGCCCGCGGACGCCGCCACCTACAACGAGTACCAGCAGGCCGTACACGCCGAGATCGACAACCTGCGGCACCTCGCGGCGCTGCTCGCCGACCCCGAACCGGTCACCCGGGCCGGCGCGCTGCTCGCCGCATCCCGGCCGCTGCCCGTGCTCGGCCTGCGCGCGGCCGGCGCCCAGGCCCGCGGCTTCGCCTACTTCGCCGCCAAGGTGCACCCCGATGTGCGCCTGCTCGACGAGGGCGGCACCGTGCTCGCCGACCGCATCGACGCCGCGGTCCGCGCCGGAGCGAGCGCGCTGCTGTGCTTCGCGCTGCCCCGCCACCCGCGCGAGGTCGTCGACGCCCTCCGGCACGCACAGGAGGCGGGGCTCACGGTGGTGACCGTGGCGGACAGCGCGTTCGCCCCGGTCGCCGCGCACAGCGACCTGCTGCTCCCCGCCGCGGTCGGCACCGGACTGGCCTTCGACACGGCCTGCGCGCCCATGCTGCTGGGCCGGGTGCTGCTGGAGTCGATGTGCGACGACCTGCCGGACGCCCAGGCCCGGCTGGAGGAGTTCGACGCCCACGCGGCGACGCGCGGCGTCTTCGTGGACTGAGAGAGGCGGCGGGGGAGGGGGCGGGCCCCCTCCCCGGTGCGTCCCCCCTGCGTCCCCGGCGCATTAACGAAAATCTGAGAATCACGAAGTACCCTCCCGAGCACTTGGACGACGACGAGGAGGGAGCGCGACGTGGTGCGCGGGGCCTACACAGTGGCGCGGGTGGCAGTGACGGTGCGCGCGGCGGCGTGCTGGCTGTTCTGGCTGGGGGTGGTGGCGGCGGCGCCGGGGACGGCGGTGACGTTCAGTCCGACCGGCCGCAGGATCGGTGTGATGGCGGGCGCGGCGTTGTTCGTCGTGGCCGCGGCGGTGGCCTTCCTGGTGCGCGGCGGCCGGTACGGGAAGCGGGCGGGGACGGCGGCGCGGGCGGCGAAGTCGGTGGTGCTGCAGGACCGGAAGGCGACCGCGCGGCTGTGGCTGCGGCGGCGCCGGTGGTGGCTGCTGGCGCTCTTCGTGCCGGCCCTGGGTTCCTCCGCGGCGCTGCCGTGTGCCGGCGGGATGCTGGTGGCGGGGGTCGGCGCGGGCCTGTGGGCGAGTTCGCGGCGGGTGGCGCGGCTGGAGCGCTCGCGTGAGTCGCTGCTGTGGGTGCGGCCGGACGGCGATCCGGCCGCGTACCTGCTGACCGGGATCGCCGCGGGCGACGCGGCGCCGGGCGGGGGCCCGCGCCGCCGCCGCTGAGCGTGGCGCGGCGGCGGCGGAGCGGCCCGCTTCAGCCGCGGCGCAGCGGCGGCAGGCCGCCGCCGCTCTCGGCGACGATCTCGGCCTCGGTCTGGGCGGCCCGCACCGGGGCGAAGTCGACGGAGCCGTCGGGGTGCGCGGTGTAGCCGTGGACGGCTGGGCGGGGCAGCGAGTTGTACGCGAAGTGGTTGGAGAAGTAGTAGGCGCCGGTGTCGAGGAGGGCGACGTGGTCGCCGGCGGCGAGGAGCGGCAGGGCGCGGTCGCGGGCGACCAGGTCGCCGGCGAAGCAGCAGGGTCCTGCGACGTCCTGGGCGACGGGTTCGCCGTCCTTCTCGCGTCCCTTGGCGTCGAGCGCCAGCACCCGGATCGGCCAGGCCTCGGGGACGAAGACGGTGCGGGTGGCGACCTGCGCGCCGGCGTGGGTGACGGCGATGGGCCGGCCGCCGGCCGACTTGGCGTACTCGACGCGGGCGAGGACGGCGCCGTTCTTGGCGAGCAGTGAGCGGCCGAACTCGGTGACCAGGCCGTAGCGGCCGTCGAAGAGGCCGGGGATCTCGGCCCGCAGCAGGTCGGCGTAGTCGGCGAAGGTGGGGTGGACGTCGTCGGACGCGAAGTCGACGGGGAGGCCGCCGCCGATGTCGAGCACGGTGATCTGCCGGCGGCCGGCAGCCGCGTTGATCCGCTCGGCGAGGTCGTAGGCGGCCCGTACGCCGGCCGCCATCAGTTGCAGCGGCACGCCCTGCGAGCCTGTGTGGGTGTGCAGGCGGTTGAGCCACGGCCGCTGAGCGTAGGCGCGCAGCACCCACTCCTCGGCGCCCGGGTCGCGCAGCGCCACGCCGAACTTGGAGGTGGCGGTGGCGGTGCTCATCGCGCCGATGCTGCCGGCGCCGATCTGCGGGTTGACGCGCAGGCCGACCGGGGAGGTGGAGGGCGCGCCGGCGATCAGCGCGTCGATCCTGGCGAGTTCCTGCGGGTTGTCGGCGTTGACGGCGATGCCCAGGGTGAGCGCTTCGCGCAGTTCGGCGGTGGTCTTGGCGGGGGAGTCGAGCACGGTGCGCTCGGCGGGGATGCCGGCTGCGCGGGCCAGCGCGAGTTCGCCGGGGCTGGCGACCTCGGCGCCGAGTCCGCACTCGCCGAGCAGGGCGAGCACCGGCACGAGGGAGGCGGCCTTGACCGCGAAGGTGTGGGTGACCTCGACGCCGGGGGTCGCGAAGGCGGCGTGCAGCGCGGTGGCCGTCTGCTGGATGCCGGTGATGTCGAGCAGCCCCACGACGGGTGCGTGCTCGTCCACCAGGCCTCGTTCCACGGCCGCGCGCAGCGCGTGACCCCGTCGTATCCCCAGCTCATCCGTCATGGCAGCCATCCCATCACCTCGCCTCCCGGGCTCGCCACCCAGGTCCGGCCGGTGGAACGCCGGCGCCCGGCGCACCGGTCCCCGGGGCGGTGCGGCGGCAATGATCGCGCGGCGGCATGGCCGGGGCGGCGGCAGCCGCGGGGCCGTGGCGGGGCGGGCGCGCGGGCGGTGGGAGGCCGCCTTGTTGACTAGAGCTATTCAGCTAGCCAGGATGTGAATGGATAGCACCATCCGGGTTGACGCCACGAGGAGGCCGGACCGATGACGGGACCGAGGCCGGTACGCGCACCGCGCGGGACGGAACTGAGCGCTCAGGGCTGGCAGCAGGAGGCCGCGCTGCGGATGCTGCAGAACAACCTCGACCCCGAGGTGGCCGAGCACCCCGACAAGCTCGTCGTCTACGGCGGCACCGGCAAGGCCGCCCGGGACTGGAACTCCTTCGACGCGATGGTGCGCACCCTGCGCGGCCTCAAGCAGGACGAGACGATGCTCGTCCAGTCCGGCCGCCCGGTCGGCGTGATGCAGACCCACGAGTGGGCGCCGCGCGTGCTGATCGCGAACTCCAACCTGGTGGGCGACTGGGCCACCTGGGAGGAGTTCCGCCGCCTGGAGGCCCTCGGCCTGACCATGTACGGGCAGATGACCGCGGGCTCGTGGATCTACATCGGCACCCAGGGCATCCTCCAGGGCACCTACGAGACCTTCGCCGCCGTCGCCGAGAAGCACTTCGGCGGCACCCTGGCCGGCACCGTCACGCTCACCGCGGGACTCGGCGGCATGGGCGGCGCGCAGCCGCTCGCGGTCACCATGAACGGCGGCGTCGTGCTCTGCGTCGACTGCGACCCGCGCGCCATCGACCGGCGCATCGAGCACCGCTACCTCGACGTGAAGGCCGACTCCCTCGACCACGCGCTGCACCTCGCCACCGAGGCCAGGGACGCCCGCCGCCCGCTGTCCATCGGCGTGCTCGGCAACGCCGCCGACCTCGTCCCGCAGCTGCTGTCGATGGGCGCGCCCATCGACATCGTCACCGACCAGACCTCCGCCCACGACCCGCTGGCGTATCTGCCGACCGGCGTCGACTTCGCCGACATGGCCGCCTACGCGGCGGAGAAGCCCGCGGAGTTCACCCAGCGGGCCCGGGAGTCGATGGCCCGCCACGTCGAGGCGATGGTCGGCTTCCAGGACGCCGGCGCCGAGGTCTTCGACTACGGCAACTCGATCCGCGGCGAGGCGCGACTGGCCGGCTACGACCGGGCGTTCGCCTTCCCCGGCTTCGTGCCCGCGTACATCCGCCCGCTGTTCTGCGAGGGCAGGGGGCCGTTCCGCTGGGCGGCGCTGTCCGGCGACCCCGCCGACATCGCGGCGACCGACCGGGCGATCCTCGACCTGTTCCCGGAGAACGAGTCGCTCGCCCGCTGGATCAGGCTGGCCGGCGAGCGCGTCCACTTCCAGGGCCTGCCGGCCCGCATCTGCTGGCTCGGCTACGGCGAACGGGACCGCGCGGGCGAGCGGTTCAACGAGATGGTCGCCGACGGCACCCTCAAGGCCCCCATCGTCATCGGCCGCGACCACCTCGACTGCGGCTCGGTCGCCTCGCCGTACCGCGAGACCGAGGCGATGCTCGACGGCTCCGACGCGATCGCCGACTGGCCGCTGCTCAACGCCATGGTCAACGTCGCGTCCGGCGCGTCCTGGGTGTCCATCCACCACGGCGGCGGCGTCGGCATCGGCCGCTCGCTGCACGCCGGGCAGGTCACCGTGGCCGACGGCACTCCGCTGGCCGCCGAGAAGATCCGCCGGGTGCTCACCAACGACCCCGGGATGGGCGTCATCCGCCACGTCGACGCCGGCTACGACCGCGCCGACGAGGTCGCCGCCGACCGCGGCGTCCGCGTCCCGATGCGCGAAGGCACCCCCCAGTGACGGACCCCGCAGCCGCGGACCCCTCGGCGACGGCCCCGGCGGCGCCCGGCCCCGCCGCGACCGGGCTCCGCCCGGCGGCCGGCTTCCACGAGATGTGGCGGGACCTGGCGCCGATCGGCCGGCACGCCGCCTCCGGCGGCTACCGCCGCTACGCCTGGAGCGCCGCCGACACCGACTGCCGCGCCTGGTTCCGCGACCAGGCCGAGGCGCGCGGGCTGCACTACGAGACGGACCGCAACGGCAACCAGTGGGCGTGGCTCGGCGACCCGCGGGGCGAGGGCGCCGTGGTCACGGGCTCGCACCTGGACTCCGTCCCGGACGGCGGCGCCTTCGACGGCCCGCTCGGCGTCGTGTCGTCCTTCGCCGCCCTGGACGTGCTGCGCGAGCGCGGCGCCGCCTTCCGCGCCCCGGTGGCCGTGGTGAACTTCGGCGACGAGGAGGGCGCGCGGTTCGGCCTGGCCTGCACCGGCTCCCGGCTGACCGCGGGCCGGCTCGACCCGGACGCGGCCCGCGCGCTGCGCGACGCCGACGGCGTCAGCGTGGCGCAGGCCATGGAGCGCGCCGGGCACGACCCGGCGGCGATCGGCCCGGACCCCGAACGCCTCGCGCGCGTCGCGGCGTTCGTCGAGCTGCACATCGAGCAGGGCAGGGCGCTGGCCGAGCCGGCCGGCGGCGGCGCCCCCGCGCACGCCGTCGGTGTCGCCTCCGCGATCTGGCCGCACGGCCGCTGGCGGTTCGACTTCGCCGGCGAGGCCAACCACGCCGGCACCACCCGGCTGCAGGACCGCCACGACCCCATGCTCACCTACGCCACCACCGTGCTGGCCGCCCGCAAGAAGGCCCGGCTGGCCGGGGCGCTGGCCACCTTCGGCAAGGTGTCCGTCGAGCCGAACGGCGTCAACGCCATCGCCTCGCTGGTCCGCGGCTGGCTGGACTCGCGCGCGGCGGACGAGGAGACCCTCGCCGAGGTGGTCGCGGCGATCGAGCAGGCGGCCCGCGAACGCGGCGCCCGCGACGGCGTCTCGGTGCACGTCACGCGGGAGTCCTTCACCCCCGTGGTGGAGTTCTCCCACGAACTGCGCGACCGCCTCGCCGCGCTGGTCGGCGGGGGCGCCCCGGCCCCCGTGCTGCCGACCGGCGCGGGACACGACGCGGGAATCCTCTCGGAAGCCGTGCCGACCGCCATGCTGTTCGTACGCAACCCCACGGGCGTCTCGCACTCCCCGGCGGAAACCGCCGCGGAGGACGACTGCGTCGCAGGGGTGACCGCGCTCGCCGACGTACTGGAGGGTCTCGCGTGCAGGTGAGGTACTGGCTGGAGCACGCGTGGCTGGACCCGGTCGTCGAGCCCGGTGTCCTGCTGACCGTGGACGGCGGGCTGATCGCGCGGGTGGACACCGGTGTGGTCGCGCCGCCGCCCGGCGTGACGGTGCTGCGCGGCCTGACCCTGCCGGGGCTGGCCAACGCGCACAGCCACGCCTTCCACCGGGCGCTGCGCGGCACCGTGCAGGTCGGCACCGGGACGTTCTGGACCTGGCGCGAGTTCATGTACTCGGTCGCCTTCCACCTCACCCCCGACTCGTACTTCGAGCTGGCCCGCGCGGTCTACGCCGAGATGGCGCTCGCCGGTGTCACCTGCGTGGGCGAGTTCCACTACCTGCACCACCAGGCGGACAGCAGGCCCTACGCGAACCCCAACGCGATGGGCGAGGCGCTCATCGCCGCCGCGGCGGAGGCGGGCATCCGCATCACGCTGCTGGACACCGTGTACCTGCACGGCGGCCTGACCCGCGACGGGTACCGGCCGCTGGAGGGCGTCCAGGCGCGCTTCGGCGACGGCACCGCCGAGCGCTGGCACGACCGCTGGACGCAGCTCAAGGGCGCCGAGCACGCCAGGATCGGCGCCGCCATGCACTCGGTGCGCGCCTTCTCCGACCGCGACGGCTACGCCGACTTCGCCCGCTGGACCGACGGCGTGCCCACGCACGTCCACCTGTCCGAGCAGCCCGCGGAGAACGAGGCGTGCCTGGCGGTGCACCGCCGCACGCCCGCCCGGCTGCTCGCCGACTCCGGCTTCTGGGGGCGGCACACCACCGCGGTGCACGCCACCCACCTGACCGGCGAGGACATCGGGCTGCTCGGCCGGGCCCGCAGCACCGTCTGCATGTGCCCCACCACCGAGCGGGACCTCGCCGACGGCATCGGCCCGGCGCCGCAACTGCGCCGCGCGGGCAGCGCGCTGAGCCTGGGCAGCGACAGCCACGCGGTGATCGACCTGCTCGGCGAGGCGCGCGCGATGGAGCTGAACGAGCGGCTGCGCAGCCGCACCCGCGGCCACTGGACCGCGGCGCAGCTGCTGCGCTCGGCGAGCGCGGACGGCCACGCCTGCCTCGGCTGGCCCGAGGCGGGACGCCTGGAGGCGGGCGCGCCCGCCGACCTCGCCACCGTCGCCCTGGACTCGGTGCGCACCGCGGGCCCCGCCCCCCGGCTGGGCCCCGAGACGGCCGTGTTCGCCGCGACCGCCGCCGACGTGCGGCACACCGTGGTGGCGGGCCGGGAGATCGTGCGGGACGGGCACCACCTGCTGGTCGAGGACGTGCCGGGCGCCCTGGCCCGGTCGATCGGCGCCGCACTGCACGGCTGAGCGCGGCGGAGTGCGGCCGCGGCGGCGTACGGCCGGGGCGGGCGCGCCCGCGGCGTACGAGCGCGGTGCGCGGCGGCGCCGCACGACGACACTTCATGACGCCCGACGACGACGAGACGAGGACGCGGAGGCCATGACGGCCAGCACGGTCATCACCAACATCGGCAGCCTGGTCACCAACGACCCCGCGCGGGTGGACCCGCGCAGCGACCCGCTGGGGCTGGTCGCGGACGCCGCCGTCGTCATCGAGGGCGGCCGTGTGGCCTGGACCGGGCCGGCCGCGGACGCGCCGGCCACCGACAACCGGATCGACGTCGGCGGCCGGGCGCTGCTGCCCGGGTTCGTCGACTCGCACGCCCACCTGGTGTTCGCGGGCGACCGCAGCGCCGAGTTCGCCGCCCGGATGTCCGGCCGGCCCTACACCGCGGGCGGCATCCGCACCACGGTCGCCGCGACCCGCGCCGCGAGCGACGCGGAACTGTCCGCCAACGTCGGCCGGTTCGTCGCCGAGGCGCTGCGCCAGGGCACCACCACCGTCGAGACCAAGTCCGGTTACGGGCTGACCGCCGCCGACGAGGCCAGGGCGCTCCGGGTGGCCCGCCGGCACACCGACGAGACGACGTACCTGGGCGCGCACGTCGTGCCGCCGGAGTTCGAGGGCGACCCGGACGGCTACGTCGCGCTGGTCACCGGCGAGATGCTGGACGCGTGCGCGCCGCACGCGCGCTGGATCGACGTGTTCTGCGAGCGGGGCGCCTTCGACGGCGACCAGGCCCGCGCGGTCCTCACCGCGGGTGTGCGCCGCGGGCTGACCCCGCGGGTGCACGCCAACCAGCTCGGCCACGGGCCGGGCGTGCAGCTCGCCGTGGAGCTGCGGGCGGCCTCCGCGGACCACTGCACCCACCTCACCGACGCCGACGTCGACGCGCTGGCGAACAGCGCGACCGCGGGCGGCCCCGGCACGGTGGCGACGCTGCTGCCCGGCGCGGAGTTCTCCACCAGGGCGGTGTACCCGGACGCCCGGCGGCTGCTCGACGCGGGCGTCACGGTGGCGCTGTCCACCGACTGCAACCCCGGCTCGTCGTTCACCAGCTCGATGCCGTTCTGCGTCGCGGTCGCCGTCCGGGACATGGGCATGACCCCCGACGAGGCGGTCAGGGCCGCCACGGACGGCGGCGCGCGCGCCCTGCGCCGCACCGACGTGGGCACGGTCAGCGTGGGCGCGCGCGCCGATCTGCTGCTGCTGGAGGCTCCCAGCCACATCCACCTCGCCTACCGCCCGGGAGTGCCCCTGACGGCGGCGGTGTGGCGCGGCGGGCGGCTACTCCTCGACCATCAGCCCCCGGCGCAGACGTGACAACGTGCGGCTCAGCAGCCGCGACACGTGCATCTGGGAGATGCCCAGCTCCTCGCCGATCTCGGACTGTGTGAGGTTTCCCACGAAGCGCAGCGACAGGATCGTGCGGTCGCGCGGCGACAGCTGCGCGATCAGCGGCTTCAGGGACTCCACGTACTCGACGCCTTCGAGGTCGTGGTCCTCGTAGCCGATCCGGTCGGCGAGCGCGCCCTCCGGGTCGTCCTCCGCGGGCTGCGCGTCCAGCGAGCTCGCGGTGTACGCGTTGCTCGCCGACATGCCCTCGATGATCTCGTGCTCGGGCAGGTCGAGCCGCTGCGCCAGCTCCCGCACGGTGGGCGTGCGGTCCAGCTGCTGCGCCAGCTCGTCCCCGGCCTTCGCCAGGTCCAGCCGCAGCTCCTGGAGCCGCCGCGGCACCCGCACCGACCAGCTGGTGTCGCGGAAGAACCGCTTGATCTCGCCGACGATCGTCGGCATCGCGAAGGTGGGGAACTCCACCTCGCGGCTCAGCTCGAACCGGTCGATGGCCTTGATCAGGCCGATCGTGCCGACCTGGACGATGTCCTCCATCGGCTCGCTGCGGGTGCGGAACCGGGACGCGGCGAACTTCACCAGCGCCAGGTTCAGCTCCACGAGCGTGTTCCGGACGTAGCTGTACTCGTGGGTGCCCTCCTCCAGCGTCCGCAGCCGGGCGAAGAGCGTCTTGGACAGGGCGCGCGCGTCGACCGGTCCGATGTGGTCGTATGGCGGGATTTCCGGGAGCCCCTCGAGACCCTCCGGCACTCCCGCGCCGGTCAGGTCGCTGCCTGCTGTCTGCTCCTGCTCATGATCCAGGCCGAGCCGGGGTGTCATGTGCTCATCCCTCTCTCGCGGCGGTCAGGCTGTGCCGGAACTCGGTGGCATCCTTCAGCCGTATATCCACCCCTACCCCGATTCACCCGGGCGCCGCAACTTCCGGGGGTAAAAGTTGCCGACTACCGTCAGGTGGGGTGACCGCGTAGGGTCGGGGTCGCGTCAGCCGTGTTGTCATCGGCTGGGATGCACGAAGGAGACACATGGACCGCGAGGCGGTCGGCACCGCCGACCTGGGCAGACTGCATGTCTTGGTCACGCAGCACGGTCACTCCGCGGTCTTCACGCCCGCGGGGGAGCTGGACCACCACACCGCAGACCTGCTGTCCGCGCCGCTCGACGCCGCCGTCGACGCGGGGACGACGCGGCTGGTGGTGGACTGCTCGCAGCTGGCCTTCTGCGACTCCACCGGTCTGAACGTCCTGCTCGGCGCGCGGTTGCGGGCCGAGGCGCTCGGCGGCGCGGTGCACCTTGCCGCGATGCAGCCGACCGTCGCGCGGGTGTTCGAGATCACTGGCGCCGAAGCGGTCTTCACCGTGCACGACACGCTTGACCAGGCACTTCAGGAGTAGGTCGGAGCGGGCGACGGGGGCTGGACGCATGAGCGAGGTGATCGGCCGCGCCGGGGGTTTTATGGCGCGCCGGACGTGTTCCCGGAGATCGACCGGGCAGAAGAATGACGGACCCCGTCGGACATCCGTGAGGTGAGGCCAAGATGAGCACCACCAGGCCCTACGCCGCGGACGACCGTGGTCCCGACGTGGGCGACTCCGACGGAGAATCCGAGGTGGAGACCCGTGCCGTGGACCCCATGAGGCGATTGGCCCTCTCGGGCGAGAGCGGGATAGTGCCCCGCGCCCGGGACTTCACGCGGGAGGCGCTGCGCGACTGGGGATGGCTGCCCGCGGCCACCGCCGACCGCAGGGCCGCCGCGGAGGACGTGCTGCTGGTCGTCTCCGAGCTGGTCACCAACGCGTGCCTGCACGCAGGCGGCCCCGAGGAGCTGCGCCTGCACCGTGGCCCCAAGGGACTGCGCATGGAGGTCGTGGACGGCGGCGCGGGAGATCCGACGCCGCGCACCCCGCACCGCTCGGGGCGCCCCGGCGGCCACGGCATGTTCATCGTCCAGCGGCTCTGCCTGGACTGGGGCGTCGTCCGCAGCGCCGACCGGCCGGGCAAGACGGTCTGGGCGGAGATGGCCGCGCCGTCCTGAACCGTCGCACCGGCGAGCCGGTGCCTCAGGCCAGCTCCAGCGCCCGGACCAGCGCGGCCAGGGCGCCGGGGTAGGCGCCCTCCCCGGGGGTGCCGTAGCCCACGATCAGGCCCTGCGGGCGCTCTGCGGCCGCGGGGCCTTCCTGCGTCCGCGGGTCCCCGGCCCCCGGCCGCGCACCGTCAGGGGGCCGGGGGCCCTGCCGCGCTCCGTCCCGGTGCCAGTGGTCGGCGAGCGTCCCGACGGCCAGGCCCAGCCGTGCCGCCTGCCGCTGGACCGCCGCCTCGCCGGGGCCGCCCGCGGGCAGCGCGACCAGCGCGTGCAGTCCGGCGGCGATCCCCGCGGGCGCGTACCGGCCGGTGAGCCGGGACACCAGCAGGTCGCGGCGGCGCCGGTAGCGCAGCCGGCCGGCGCGTACGTGCCGGTCGTAGTCGTGGCCGGCGATCATCTCGGCGAGCGTCAGCTGCTCGATGACCCTGGTGTGGAAGTCGCTGTGCAGCTTGGTCTGCGCGACCGGCTCCACCAGGTGCGGCGGCAGCACGATCCAGCCCAGCCGCAGCGCGGGCCCCAGCGTCTTGGAGGCGGTCCCCACGTACGCGACGTGGTCGGGGGCCATGCCCTGGAGCGCGCCGACCGGCTGCCGGTCGTAGCGGAACTCCCCGTCGTAGTCGTCCTCGACGACCATGCCGCCCTCGCGCCGGGCCCACGCGGTCAGTGCGAGCCGCCGCTGCGGATGCAGGGTCACGCCGGTCGGGTACTGGTGCGCCGGGGTCACCACCACCGTGTCCGCGCGGACCGGGCCGCCCAGCAGGTCGCTGCGGGCGCCGCGGGCGTCGGTCGGCAGCGGCACGACGCGGCCGCCGTTCCTGCGCACCACCTCGCGGTGGAAGGACAGCCCGGGGTCCTCCATGGCGACGGTGCCGCCCGTGGTCCGCACCAGCAGCGCCAGCGCCTGCACGTAGCCGGTGGTGACCACGATCCGCTCGGGGTCCGCGGCCACCCCGCGGGCCCGTCCCAGGTACTCCGCGAGCGCGGTGCGCAGCTCGATCCGGCCGCGCGGGTCGCCGTAGTCGTACGCGGCCGAGGGCGCCGCGGCCAGCGCCCTGCGGGTGGCGCGCAGCCACGCGGCGGCCGGGAAGGCGGTCACGTCGGGGCTGCCGGGCCGCAGGTCGTGCCGGGGCGCGGCCAGGTCGCGGACCGGCCTGGCCGCGGCCGCCGCGCCGCCGCCGGGGCGCTGCGCGACGGCGGTGCCCGAGCCCTGGCGCGCGGTCAGGTAGCCCTCGGCGACGAGCTGGTCGTACGCCGCCTTCACGGTGCCGCGGGACAGGCCCAGCTGGTCGGCCAGCCGGCGGGTGGCGGGCAGCCGGGCGCCGGGCGCCAGCCGGCCGCCGCGCACCGCGTCGCGCAGCGCCCGCTCCAGCGCTGCCCTGCGGCCCCCCGAGCCGGGCCCGGCCGGAAGGTCGAGGGGGACGTCGAGAGGGGCGTCGGGGGGAGCGTCGGCGGGGCCGTCGAGCGGGAGGTCGAGATGGAGGTCCACGGAATTGGGCCATGATTCAGCCATGGAAGTGGAGCTTATCCCAGACCCAATCCGTTCGTAGAGTGATCCGCATGAGCGCAGCCGAGAGCACCAGCACCCGCACCACCGCCCCTGAGGTCCCCGACGCGGCCGCCGACGGCCCCGAGGCCCGCGCGGCCCGGAACACCCGGGTCGTCCCCGCCGTCCGCCTCGCCGTCGACGAACTCGCCCCGCACATCAACCGGGCGATGAACGCCCTGGACGCGGCCTCCCGCCAGGTCGGCCTGGAGGGCTCCCTGCTGGAGCTGGTACGGGCCCGCGCCTCGCAGCTCAACGGCTGCGCCTACTGCGTCGACACCCACGCGAGGGACGCCCGGGACGCGGGCGAGAGCGAGCGGCGGCTGTACGCGCTGCCGGTGTGGCGCGAGACGCCGTTCTTCACCGCGCGCGAGCGCGCCGCCCTGGAGCTGACCGAGGCGGCGACCCGGCTCGCGGGCCACCCGGTCGGCGACGACGTCTTCGACCGCGCCGCCGCGCAGTTCGACCCGACCGAACTGGCCGAGCTGATCTGGACGATCACCGTGATCAACGCCTGGAACCGGCTGGGCGCCACCGCCCGCCCCTGGCCGCTGGACTGAGCCGGTGGCCCGCGGGCGGGCGGCGGGGGGACGCGGGGGCTCGCGCCCCCGCGCGCCTCAGCGCACCGCGCCCATCAGCGCGATGACCCGCCTGCGGTACATCCACACCGCGTAGCCGGCGATGCAGGCGAGCGTGGCCTCCAGGGCCACCACCCCGGTGCCGTTGAGGTCTACGCCGGCCAGCGACAGCAGACTGGTGGTGCAGTCGCCCGCGGTGACCGCGAGGAACCACACGCCCATCATCTGGCTGCCGTACTTCGCCGGCGCCATCTTGGTGGTGACGGACAGGCCGACCGGCGACAGGCACAGCTCGCCGACCGTCTGGATCAGGTAGACGCCGACCAGCCAGAGCGGACTGACCTTGCCGCCGCCGCTGGACAGCGCCATCGGCACCACGAAGACGAAGAAGGACGCGCCGATCAGGACCAGGCCCATGGCGAACTTCACCGTGGTGCTCGGCTCCTGGCCGCGCCGTGCCAGCCACATCCAGCCCCAGGCCATGACCGGCGCCAGCGCCATGATCCACAGCGGGTTCACCGACTGGTACCAGGACGAGGGGAAGCCGATGCCGAAGAGCTGCCCCGACGCCTTGGTGTCGCCGAAGACGGCCATCGTCGAGCCGCCCTGGTCGTAGATCATCCAGAACACGGCCGCGGCCACGAAGAACCAGATGTAGCCGGTCATCTTCGACTGGTCGGCGGCGGGCAGTTCGCGGTCGCGCTTGATCCGCACCAGCACGCCGACCGGGATGACCAGGCCGATCACGGTGATCGGCACCAGCGCCCAGTTCAGCGTGTAGGCGCCGCTGAGCACCACCACGGCGTAGAAGCCGGCGGCGGCGATCAGCCAGTACAGGCCCTTGCGGAGCACCGCCTGCCGCTCCGCGCGGGTCAGCGGCTCGGGGACGACGCTGCTGCGCGGGTCCAGGTGCCGGGTGCCGAAGAGGAACTGCACCAGGCCCAGCGCCATGCCGGCCGCGGCCAGCGCGAAGCCCAGGTGCCAGCTGTAGTTCTGGCCGACGGTGCCGATCACCAGCGGCGCGGCGAAGGCGCCGATGTTGATGCCCATGTAGAAGACGGTGAAGCCGCCGTCCCTGCGCGGGTCGTCGGGGCCGTCGTAGAGGTGGCCGACCATCGTGGAGATGTTCGCCTTGAGCAGCCCGGAGCCGATCGCGACGAGCGCCAGGCCGGCGAAGAACGCGCCCTCGCCGGGCAGCGCCAGCGTCAGGTGGCCGGCCATGATGACCACGGCGGCGACCGCCACGGTCCTGCGCGGCCCCCAGACGCGGTCGCCGAACCAGCCGCCGGGCATGGCGAGCAGATAGACCATCGCCATGTAGATGGAGTAGATCGCGGTGGCGGTGGCCGCGTTCATCGCCAGGCCGCCGCCCTGCGAGCCCTTGCCGGCGGCGGGGCCGCCGGCGATCAGGTAGAGGGGCAGCAGGGCGCGCATGCCGTAGAAGCTGAAACGCTCCCACATCTCGGTCATGAAAAGGGTGGCCAGACCGCGGGGGTGGCCGAAGAAGGTCCCGCCGGAGGCGCGGCCGCTCTGCCGCGCGTCGGCGTGCTTCGTCGTCAGGCTGGTCGCCATGGAAGGAGTCCTCGTGGGGGAAGGCTCGGACCGGAGCGGTTCGTATGGTCCGAGACGGGCGTTTGAACACCTTATGACAGCAACGCATGTGGTATAGACCCATGTGCGATCCAGCTCACACCCCCGGTGGGCCCCTGCGGCCACCTCCGGGTCGCGGCTGCCCCGTGCGGACTACCATCAAGCCCATGACCCGCGTACTTCTCGCCGAGGACGACGCATCCATCTCGGAACCGCTCGCGCGCGCCCTGCGCCGCGAGGGGTACGAGGTCGAGGTGCGCGAGGACGGACCGACCGCTCTGGAGACCGCCCTGCTGGGCGCCGTCGACCTGGTGGTGCTCGACCTGGGCCTGCCCGGCATGGACGGTCTGGACGTCTGCCGGCGGATCCGCACCGAAGGCCACTCCTTCCCGGTCCTGGTGCTCACCGCCCGCGCCGACGAGGTCGACACCGTGGTCGGCCTCGACGCCGGCGCGGACGACTACGTCACCAAGCCGTTCCGCCTCGCCGAACTGCTCGCCCGGGTACGGGCGCTGCTGCGCCGCGGCACCACCGAGGCCGCCCAGCCCTCCACCCACGGCGTGCGGATCGACGTCGAGTCGCACCGCGCCTGGATGGGCGACGACGAACTCCAGCTCACCGCCAAGGAGTTCGACCTGCTGCGGGTGCTGGTACGGGACGCCGGACGGGTCGTCACCCGCGAGCAGCTGATGCGCGAGGTCTGGGACACCACCTGGTGGTCCTCCACCAAGACCCTCGACATGCACATCTCCTGGCTGCGCAAGAAGCTCGGCGACGACGCGGCCAACCCCCGCTACATCTCCACCGTGCGCGGAGTGGGCTTCCGCTTCGAGAAGAACTGACCCGACGCCTCCATGCGCCGCCGTCTGATCTCCTCCACGCTCGCCGTGGTGCTGGTCGTCATCGGCGTCTTCGGGCTGTCCCTGGTCATCGTGGAGTCCCGGACCATCAGGAGCAGCGCCCAGGACGGCGTGGACTCCGAGGCGGTCCGGCTCACCGGCATCGTCGAGAACCGCATCCTGGCCGGCGAGTCCGTCGACGCCCGCGGCCTGGACCGGCAGATCGCCGACGACCGGTACGCGGTGGTGCGGGTGCCGGGCCACCCCCAGGTGCACCTCGGCAAGCGGCCGTCGGGCAGGGTCATCGCCTCCACCCAGCACGGCGACCACGGCGAGTCGGTGACGGTCGAGGAGTCCCGCTCCACGGTCAGCCAGGAGGTCGGCCGCACCCTGCTGGTGATCCTCGCGGTGGCGCTGCTCGCGGTGCTCGCCGCGGTCGCCCTCGCCGTTCTGCAGGCCCGCCGGCTGGCCGACCCGCTCACCGACCTCGCCGAGACCGCGGAGCGCCTCGGCTCCGGCGACCCGCGGCCGCGCCACCGCCGCTACGGCGTGCCCGAGCTGGACCGGATCGCCGACGTGCTGGACGCCAGCGCGGAGCGGATCGGCCGGATGCTCACCGCGGAGCGCCGGCTGGCCGCGGACGCCTCGCACCAGCTGCGGACGCCGCTGACCGCGCTGTCGATGCGGCTGGAGGAGATCGTCGCGACCGCGCAGGACGAGGACGCGGTCAAGGAGGAGGCGACCATCGCGCTCGGCCAGGTGGAGCGGCTCACCGACGTCGTGCAGCGGCTGCTGACCAACTCGCGCGACCCGCGCTCGGGCTCCGCGGTCGACTTCGACCTCGACGAGGTGATCAGGCAGCAGGTCGAGGAGTGGCGGCCGGCCTACCAGGGCGAGCGCCGCTCGATGGTGCTGTCCGGGGCGCGCGGGCTGCGCGCGGTGGGCACGCCGGGCGCGGTCGCGCAGGTGCTCGCCACCCTGATCGAGAACTCGCTCATGCACGGCGCGGGCACGGTCACCCTGCACACCCGGGTCACCGGCAACCAGGCGGTCGTCGAGGTCACCGACGACGGGCCGGGCGTCCCGCCGGACCTGGGCCCGCGGGTCTTCGAGCGCACGGTCAGCGGCCGCAACTCCACCGGGCTCGGCCTCGCGGTCGCCCGCGACCTCGCCGAGGCGGACGGCGGGCGGCTGGAGCTGCTGCAGCAACGGCCGCCGGTGTTCGCGCTGTTCCTGGCCCAGGAGATCGCGCCGCAACCGCCGCGCGAGAACGTCATCGCCTGAGCGCCGCCCGACGCGGTCGCGGTCCCGGCCCCGGCACCGGCGGCCCGGCGTCAGCGGCGCGGCATCAGCAGCCCGGCGTCAGCGGCCCGCGCGCTTGACGCCGGCCCTGGCGCGCTGCCGCTGCGGCTTGGCCTGCGCGAGGATCGCCTCGGCCTGCTCGACGGCCTCGCGGGCCGGCAGCGCGCGGAAGACCCAGGTCCGGTAGGACCAGAAGCGGAAGAGCGTCGCCACCCCGATGCCGACGAACTTGAACACGTTCGCCTGCAGCTGGCTGTCCCAGCCGAAGCCGTACGTCGCGAGGTAGAGCACGCCGTTCTCGATGACCAGGCCGATCGCGCTGAAGAGCAGGAACAGGCTCAGTTCCTTGGTCCGCCCGGCCTTGTCGCGGTCACGATAGGTGAAGTACCGGAAGCCCACGTAGTTGAAGACGATGGAGACGAGCGTGGCCAGGATCGAGGCGCGTACCGTCTGGAGTCCCGAGTTGTGCCGCACCAGGTTGAAGACGCCGATGTTCACCAGGACGCCTGCGCCGCCGACCACGCCGAACCTGGCGATCTCGCGATACATCAGGGCCAGCTTCGGACGCAGTCCGCGCGGTCCGCTCATATGTCGCTCGGCCTTGTCTGTGGGGAGTCGGGGGGTGCCGCCGTGATGCGCCAAGGCTGGCAGAGGGCCGGTGGGGCCCGGAGAAGGAGCACTTCTCGCCCCTCATGCTAACCGCCTAGTGCGAAAATACGGCGATCGCAGGGCGGTCTTCGTGTGCTTGTACGGCGGATACCCTGGTCAACGTGACATATCCCGTAGTCGGCATGGTCGGCGGAGGCCAGCTCGCCCGTATGACCCACGAGGCGGGCATCCCGCTCGGCATCCGTTTCAAGATCCTCAGCGACACCCCGCAGGACTCCGCAGCCCAGGTCGTCGCCGACGTCACCGTCGGTGACTACCGCGACCTGGAGACGCTGCGCGCCTTCGCCGCGGGGTGCGACGTCCTGACCTTCGACCACGAGCACGTCCCGACCGGGCACCTGCGCGCCCTGGAGGCCGACGGCGTCGTGGTCCGCCCCGGCTCCGAGGCCCTGGTGCACGCCCAGGACAAGGGCGTCATGCGGACCCGGCTGGCCGAGATCGGCGTGGCCTGCCCGCGCAACCGGATCGTGGCCGACCCGGCCGACGCGGCGGCCTTCGCCGCGTCGGTGGGCGGCTTCCCCATCGTGCTGAAGACCGTGCGCGGCGGCTACGACGGCAAGGGCGTCTGGATCGTCCGCTCGCCGCAGGACGCCGAAGAGCCCTTCAGGGCGGGCGTCCCGGTGCTCGCCGAGGAGAAGGTCGACTTCGTGCGGGAGCTGGCCGCGAACGTCGTGCGCTCGCCGCACGGCCAGGCGGTGGCCTACCCGGTCGTGGAGTCCGTGCAGGTGGACGGCGTGTGCGACACGGTGATCGCGCCCGCGCCCGACCTGCCGGACGAGCTGTCCGCGCAGGCCCAGCAGCTCGCGCTGACCGTCGCCCGCGAGCTGGGCGTGATCGGCCACCTCGCGGTGGAGCTGTTCCAGACCGCCGACGGCCGGGTGCTGGTCAACGAGCTGGCGATGCGCCCGCACAACAGCGGCCACTGGACCATGGACGGCAGCGTCACCTCGCAGTTCGCCAACCATCTGCGGGCCGTCCTCGACCTGCCGCTGGGCGACCCCCGCCCGCGGGCCCGCTGGACCGTGATGGCCAACGTGCTCGGCGGCGACTACCCCGACATGTACGCGGCCTACCTGCACTGCATGGCCCGCGACCCCGCGGTGAAGATCCACATGTACGGCAAGGACGTGAAGCCCGGCCGCAAGGTCGGCCACGTCAACACCTACGGCGACGACCTGGCGGAGGTGCGCGAGCGCGCCCGCCACGCGGCCGGCTACCTGCGAGGAACCATCGATGAGTGAGACGCCGCAGTCCGCGGGGGCGGCGCCGGCCGCGCTGGTCGGCATCGCGATGGGCTCGGACTCCGACTGGCCGGTCATGGAGGCCGCCGCCCGGGCGCTGGACGAGTTCGCCGTGCCGTACGAGGTCGAGGTGCTGTCCGCGCACCGCATGGTGCACGAGATGGTGGCGTACGGCGAGCAGGCCGCCGACCGCGGGATCAAGGCGGTGATCGCCGGCGCCGGCGGCGCCGCGCACCTGCCGGGCATGCTCGCGTCGGTCACCCCGCTGCCGGTCATCGGCGTGCCGGTGCCGCTGAAGTACCTCGACGGCATGGACTCGCTGCTGTCGATCGTGCAGATGCCGGCCGGCGTGCCGGTCGCGACCGTCTCGATCGGCGGCGCCCGCAACGCCGGGCTGCTCGCGGTCCGCGTGCTGGCCGCGTACGACCCCGAACTGCGCGCGCGGATGGAGGAGTTCCAGTCCTCGCTGACCGAGCAGGCGCAGGAGAAGGGCCGCCGGCTGCGGGCGAAGGTGTCGGGAGCGGCGGGCTTCGGCTTCGCCAAGTAGCACCCGGGCGGGTCCGTCGGGTCCGGCGTGCCCGACCCGCCGGGCCGGGGGCCGCCGTGGCAGCCGCCTAGGCTGGCGGTCATGGATCTCCTCGCCCGCGCCCGTGACCTGCTCGCCGTCCACCCCGTGGTGGACGGGCACAACGACCTGCCGTCGCAGTTCCGCCACCAGGTGGCGTACGACCTCGACCGCCTGGACATCGCAACGGACCAGAGCGCGCGCACCCACACCGACATCCCGCGGCTGCGGGCGGGCGGCGTCGGGGCGCAGTTCTGGTCGGTGTACGTGTCGGTGGAGCTGAAGGGCGCCGACGCGGTCACCGCGACGCTGGAGCAGATCGACGTGGTCCGCCGGATGACCGCGCGCTACGCCGGGGACCTGCGCCTCGCGCTGACCGCGGCGGACATGGAGGCGGCCCGCGCCGAGGGCCGGATCGCGTCGCTGCTCGGCGCGGAAGGCGGCCACTGCCTCGACGGCTCGCTCGGCGTGCTGCGCTCGCTGTACGACCTGGGCGTGCGGTACATGACGCTCACCCACAACGACAACACCCCCTGGGCGGGCTCGGCGACCGACGAGCCGCTGCCCGGCGGCCTCACCGCCTTCGGCGAGGAGGTGGTGCGGGAGATGAACCGGCTCGGCATGCTGGTCGACCTCAGCCACGTCTCGGCCGACACCATGCGGGCGGCGCTGCGCGTCGCGCAGGCCCCGGTGCTCTTCTCGCACTCCTCGGCCCGCGCGGTCTGCGACCACGTCCGCAACGTGCCCGACGACGTGCTCGCCGCGCTGCCGGCCAACGGCGGCGTGGCGATGGCCACCTTCGTGCCGAAGTTCATCCTGCCCGCCGCCATCGAGTGGACCCGGCAGGCCGACGCGAACATGCGCGCGCACGGCTTCCACGCGCTGGACACCACCCCGGAGGGGATGGCCGTGCAGCGGGCGTTCGAGGCGGACCACCCGCGGCCGCTCGCCACCGCCGCGACCGTCGCCGACCACCTCGACCACATGCGCGAGGTGGCGGGGGTCGACCACATCGGCATCGGCGGCGACTACGACGGCACCGCCTTCACCCCGCAGGGCCTGGAGGACGTCGGAAGCTACCCCCACCTGATCGCCGAACTGCTGCGCCGCGGCTGGTCGGACGCCGACCTGGCCAAGCTCACCTGGACCAACGCGGTACGGGTGCTGCGCGACGCCGAGGTGGCGGGCGCCCGGCTGCGCGCCGAGCGCGGGCCGTCGACGGCGACGATCTCCCAGCTCGACGGCTGACACGCGCACGGCCCGCCGAATCCCCGATCTTCTTTCGCGGCCGCGCATATACGCGGCCGCCGGGGAAATCGGGGCGGGTGGGGCGTGAATTCCGGGAGAGGGAATTGGTGGCCATCTCACCGTAAAGGTGAGGCAAAGTTTCCAACGACCGTGTCATGGGGTTTGTCCAGCTGCGGTGAGATGCAGTTCCGCATCCGTCCACGCGTGGTGTCCGTGCAGGTGAGCAGGGGGTTCGGACGGTCCTTCCGCGGGGAGGGAAAGGGCTTTCGGCCGCCGCGCGTGGACGTTTCCCAGAAGGTGGGGGGACGTCACCATGAGCAGTGGGAGCACCCAGCAGCCGGCTCCGCCGGATCATCCGCCGGGAGAGGGGCCGGGCGCCACCGAAAACCGCAAGCGGGGCAATGTTGTCGCCACGCTCGGAACGATCAAAGACCTGCTGACCAATGTGGTCGGCATCGTGACCGTGATCGTCTCCGCCGCCGCCCTCTTCGGCGGTGGTGCGGCGGTCGGGCACAGCACCGCCTCCTCGGACCCCGGCCCGGCCACGACGGTGTACCGGACGGTGCCGCCCACCGCGACGCCGACACCGACCGCCATCGTCGAACCGACCACCACGCCGCCGGTGCAGCCGACCACGCCGGCCGCCGTCGGCGGGACCGAACTCAACTCCTACACCGTCCAGATCGGCTTCGGCCACTCCATCCCGCTCGGCGCGACCAAGCCGCGCCAGAGCGACTTCAGCACCACAGGGCTCGGCGACCTCGGCACCGCCGCCCCGGCCGACCACCTGGTCTTCGTGCCGATCAACGGCGACAGGATGGTCAGCCTCGACGACGGCGCCACCCCCTCCTACGCCGGCTGCGCGGCCGACACCGTCTTCGCCACCCAGGCCGACAGCAAGCCCGGCACCGCCTTCTGCCTGATCGAGTCCGGCATGATGGCCGGCGTCAAGATCACCTCCGCGCATCCCGCGTACGTCGTGCTGAGCGTGACCGTCTGGTCCTACTCCGGCTGATCCGCGCCCTGGGCCGGCGGCCGGGGCACGGCCGCCGGCCCGGGGGACGCCTACAGGACCCTGCGGCGGATCAGCGCGGCCAGCGCCAGCGCGGCGGGGACCAGCGGGAGCCACACGGTGACGACGCGGAAGCCCAGGACCGCGGAGGCCGCGGTCGCGGTGGGGGAGCCCGCCGCGACCAGCGCGACGGTGAGGGCGGCGTCCACCGCGCCGATGCCGCCGGGCGTCGGGACGACCGCGGCCAGGCAGGTCGCGGCGAGGTAGGCCAGCGCCACATGGGCGGCCGGCACCGGCATCCGCAGGGCCGTCGCCACCGCGGCCATCGCGGCCGCCTGCAGCACCGGGAAGGCGACCGAGCCGTCCCACAGCGCCAGCGCCCTGGAGGGCCGGCCGTGCAGGGCGCGCGCGTCGGCCAGCGCGGCGAGCGCGAAGCCGCGGGCGGCGCGGCGCAGCGGCCGGATCGCGGCCAGCGCCGCGACCAGCAGGGCCAGCGCGGCCACGGCCGCCGCGGCGACCGCCAGCAGGGCGCCGCCGTGCGGTAGCGGGCCGCCGGTGCGCAGGGCGTGCGGGAAGGCGAGGAGGAGCACCAGCAGCAGGCCGACCCGGCCGACGGACTCGGCGAGCGAGTACAGCGCGAGCGCCGCGGAGGAGCGCGCCAGCGGCACCCCGCGCGCCCGCAGGAACCTGAGGTTGACCGCGCTCGCGCCGAGCCCCGCGGGGGCGAGCTGGCCGGCCGCCGTCGCGGCGAACTGCGTGATGAGCAACCGCACGGGCGGCAGCCGTTCGAGGACGCTGCCCTGGCGCGCGCAGGCGTTGGCGACCCAGCCGAGGCCGGTGGCGGCGAGCGCCGCCAGCAGCCAGCCGCGGTCGGCGGCGAGCAGGTCCCGGCCGCCTGCGGCGACCAGCGACCGGTGCCGGCACACCCATGCCGCGACCAGAGCGGCCGGCAGCAGCCCGACGAGGGTGCGCGGCGACGGACCCCTGCGCGGGCGTGGCGCGGCCGCGGCCGCGCCGTCCGGCTCCGCCGCCTCCGGCTCGCCCGTCCCCGGGCCCGCCGTGTCCGCCCCCGCCATGCCGCCCACCGCTCCCCGTCCCCGCTTCCGGTCCGCCGGGCCCTACGGGCCGTCCGCCGCGGGCCCCGTACGGGCAGCCTCCTCCGGACGGACGACGTACCGGCGTACCGCGGACGGGGAACAGCGGTCGCCGCGGTGGCCGTGCGGTGCACGGACACCGCGGCGGACCGGGGCGAGCGGGAGCGCCGGGGGTGCGACTACGAGGGCAGGTTGCGCGCCATGACGATGCGCTGGACCTGGTTGGTGCCCTCGTAGATCTGGGTGATCTTGGCGTCGCGCATCATGCGCTCGACCGGGTAGTCGCGGGTGTAGCCGTAGCCGCCGAGGAGCTGGACGGCGTCGGTGGTGATCTCCATCGCGACGTCGGAGGCGTAGCACTTGGCGGCGGCGCCGAAGAAGGTCAGGTCCTCCTCCTTGCCCCCGCCGGAGATGCGCTCGGACTTGGCGGCGGCGGCGTAGGTCAGCTGCCGGGCGGCCTCCAGCTTCATCGCCATGTCGGCGAGCATGAACTGGACGCCCTGGAACTCCGCGACGGCCTTGCCGAACTGCTTGCGCTCCTGCACGTACCCCTTGGCGTAGTCCAGCGCGCCCTGCGCGATGCCGATCGCCTGCGCGGCGATGGTGACGCGGGTGTGGTCCAGGGTCTTCATCGCGGTGGCGAAGCCGGTGCCCTCCTCGCCGATGATCCGGTCGGCGGGGATGCGGACGTTGTCGAAGTAGACCTCGCGGGTCGGCGAGCCCTTGATGCCCAGCTTCTTCTCCGGCGCGCCGAAGGACAGGCCCTCGTCGTCCTTCTCCACCACGAAGGCCGAGATGCCCTTGGAGCGCTTGTCCGGGTCGGTGACCGCCATGACGGTGTAGAAGTCCGAGACGCCGGCGTTGGTGATCCACCGCTTCACGCCGTTGAGCACCCAGTAGTCGCCGTCGCGCACCGCGCGGGTCTTCATGCCGGCCGCGTCGGAACCCGCGTCGGGCTCCGACAGGCAGTAGGAGAACATGCCCTCGCGGCGGGCCAGCGCGCCGAGGTACCTCGTCTTCAGCTCCTCGGAGCCGGACAGCTGCACGGGCAGCGAGCCGAGCTTGTTGACCGCGGGGATCAGCGAGGAGGAGGCGCACACCCGGGCGACCTCCTCGATCACGATGACCGTGGACAGCGCGTCGGCGCCCGCGCCGTCGTAGCGCTCGGGGACGTGCACGGCGTGCAGGTCGTTGGCCTCCAGCGCCTCGCGGGCCTCCTGCGGGAAGCGGGCCTGCTCGTCCACCTCGGCGGCGAACGGCGCGATCTTGGCCTCGGCGAGCGAGCGGATCGCGTCGCGGAGCATGTCCTGCTCCTCGGAGGTCCGGAAAAGGTCGAAGTCGGAGGATCCGGCCACTGAGTCTCACTCCCCGAGTGCTAACTACCGTTAAGTAACCCTACGATCCTAGGGGTGTGCGCGCCAGGCGTCGTACGTGAGCTTCACGACACCTTGTCGCCGAGGGAGTCCACCGTGTGGGTGCGCACGTAGTCGGCCATCGTGTCGTTGCGCATCGCCTCCCACAGCTCGGAGGCGCCGTTGTCGTCGAGCAGCACCACGGACTGCTTGCGGATCATGTCGAACCCGGCCACCGGCGCGTTCATGAACGTCATGTCGGAGGAGCGCACCCCGCGCATGTTCCACACCAGGCCGCGCAGGTCGGAGTCGGACAGCCGGTCGTCCACGCTGACCACGGACGTCACCTGGTCCAGGGTGTGCTTGAGCGTGAGCGGGTTGGAGAAGGTGCCGCCGGAGAGCATCTTGGACAGCACCGCGCGCAGGAAGTTCTGCTGCCGGTGGGTGCGGTCGAGGTCGCCGCGCGGCAGGCCGTAGCGCTCCCTGACGTAGTCGAGGGCGTCGTCGCCGTCCATGTGGTGGGTGCCCGCGGTCCAGAAGCCGCCGGGGCCGTTGTACCGGGTGACGGTCTTGTCGACGGTGATGTCGACGCCGCCGACCGCGTCGGTCAGCTTCCTGAAGCCGCTCCAGTCGATGACCGCCAGATGGTCGACGGTCACCTTGGTCAGCCGCTGTACGGTGTCGATCAGCAGCGGCGGACCGCCCCAGGAGAACGCGGCGTTGAGCTTGGCCTTGCCGTGGCCGGGGATGTCGACCCAGGAGTCGCGGGGGAGCGAGACCACGTAGGCGCTTTTGTGGTCGGCCGGCAGGTGCACCAGCATCATCGTGTCGCTGCGCTGGGCGCCCGGCCGCCATTCGGGCACCTTGGCGTCCTTGCCGGTGGTCGGCAGGTCGGAGCGCGCGTCGACGCCGACCAGCAGGAAGGTCTGGCTGCCGTCCTTGGACGGCGGCGGCAGCGCGGCCTTCGGCACGTTCGTCGGGAAGGCGTTGGGGATGCGCGCGACCCGGCCGGTGTAGTGCTCGTACGCCCAGTAGCCGGTGCCCGCGACGAGGAGCACGCCGGTGCACAGCAGGATCAGCGCGCCGTACAGCACCCGGCGGGTGCGGCGGCGCCGGCGGGCGCGCCGCGCGGGGTCGTCGGGGGCGCCGCCCGGCACCAGGGCGCCGGGCCGGTCGCCGGCCTCCACCGGGTCGGCCGACTCCGCTGTGCCGTCCGTGCCGTCCGTGCCGTCCGCCACGACCGCTCCCCACCCCGCGCCTCTCGGGACCGCCCGGGCCCACCCCATAGATCTATGCATGCGATCTATGGGGTGCATTGTGGACCCCGGGCCAGGTCACCGCCCAGGGTTTGGCGCAGCCGGTGCGGACTATGCTCTCCGGCATGCCCCTGAAGCTCACCGTCATCGGCACCGGTTACCTCGGAGCCACCCACGCCGCAGCCATGGCAGAACTCGGTTTCGAGGTGCTCGGGCTCGACATCGAGCCGGCCAAGATCGAGATGCTGGCGCAGGGCCGGGTGCCGATGTACGAGCCGGGCCTGGAGGACCTGCTCGCCCGGCACGTCGACGGCATCGAGGGCTCCAGCGGACGGCTGCGCTTCACCACCTCCTGGCAGGAGGTGGCCGAGTTCGGCGACGTGCACTTCGTGTGCGTCAACACCCCGCAGAAGCACGGCGAGTACGCGTGCGACATGAGCTACGTCGAGAGCGCCTTCGCCATGCTCGCGCCGCACCTCACGCGGCCGGCCCTGGTGGTGGGCAAGTCGACGGTCCCGGTGGGCAGCGCCGAGCGCCTCGCGCGCACCCTGCGCGAGCTGGCGCCCGCCGGCGACGGCGCCGAGCTGGCCTGGAACCCCGAGTTCCTGCGCGAGGGCTTCGCCGTCCAGGACACGCTGCACCCGGACCGGATCGTGGTCGGCGTGACCAGCGAGCGCGCCGAGGCGCTGCTGCGCGAGGTGTACGCCGGTCCGGTCGCGGAGGGCACGCCGTTCGTGGTGGCCGACTACCCGACCGCGGAACTGGTCAAGACCGCGGCCAACGCCTTCCTCGCCACGAAGATCTCCTTCATCAACGCGATGGCCGAGGTGAGCGAGGCGGCCGGCGGCGACGTCGCCAAACTGGCCGAGGCGATCGGCTACGACGAGCGGATCGGCGCCAAGTTCCTGCGGGCCGGCATCGGCTTCGGCGGCGGCTGCCTGCCCAAGGACATCCGCGCCTTCATGGCCAGGGCCGGCGAGCTGGGCGCCGACCAGGCGCTGACCTTCCTGCGCGAGGTCGACTCGATCAACATGCGCCGCCGCGGGCACATGGTGGAGCTGGCCCGCGAAGCGGTCGGCGGCGGCTTCCTCGGCCGGCGCATCGCGGTGCTCGGCGCGGCCTTCAAGCCCGACTCCGACGACGTCCGCGACTCCCCCGCGCTCAACGTCGCCGGCCAGATCCAGCTCCAGGGCGGCCAGGTCACCGTCTACGACCCCAAGGGCATGGACAACGCCCGCCGGCTCTTCCCCACCCTCGGCTACGCGCCGACCGCGCTCGACGCGGTCCGCGGCGCCGACGCGGTGCTGCACCTGACCGAATGGCGCGAGTTCCGCGAGCTGGACCCGGCGGCGCTCGGCGACGTGGTCAGGCAGCGCTGCGTGCTGGACGGCCGCAACGCGCTCGACCCCGCGCTGTGGCGCAAGGCCGGCTGGACGTACCGCGCGATGGGCCGCCCCCACGCGTGACGGCGGGGGCCGCCGCGGCCCCGGACCGCACCTCCTTGCGTGACCGCGCCCGGCCCCCGGTGACATCCGACGAGGAAAGGAACCACGCCATGATCGGCAAGCTGTCCGCGGTCGCTCTGGACTGCCCCGACCCCAAGGCGCTCGCCGCCTTCTACGCCGAGGTCGTCGGCGGCACCGTCGAGGTCGAGGCGGAGGAGTGGGTGGAGCTGCGCCACGACGGCGACGGCCCGCACCTCGCCTTCCAGCTCGCCCCCGACCACCGGCCGCCCGTCTGGCGTGACCCGGCACGCCCGCAGCAGCTCCACCTGGACGTGAAGGTGGCGCGGGCCGAGATGGACGCGGCCGAGCAGCGGGTCCTGGAGCTGGGCGCCACGCTGCTGGAGGGCGACCACGACGGCGCGCGGAACTGGCGGGTCTACGCGGACCCGGCCGGACACCCCTTCTGCCTCTGCGCCTGCTGACAGGTTCGTCTCAACTCTGTAATAAACGCCGGTGACTGGTGTGAAGCAGTGACGACTTTGCGCGGGTGAAGAGGTTTAGGGTGCGATTTGCTGCCAATTGACAAGCAGTCACGGCGCCTTATAGAGCTGTGCAGGTCATCTGCAGCGGGACGGGGGGCCGTTCGGTCGCGCGGATGGCGTTCCTCGCTTGAGCTCCCGTCCCGTGAAGGGAAGTCGTGTCCATAAACCGCCGCACCGCCATAGCGGTGCGATCCATCGGAGTCGTCTCCGCCGCTGCCGCGCTCGCGCTCGGCGTCGGCGGCACCGCGTTCGCCTGCAGCATCACCGAGTTCACCGCCAACGTGTCCTGCGAGCCCGGCACCGGCAAGGCCGACATCAAGGTGACGGACTCCGACACCAGTGGCACCTCGGCCGACGTCACCGTCTTCGCCGACGGACAGCAGGTCGGCGAGGGCCGCTTCGACAGCCCCAAGGGCGGCGCCAGCATCGACATCTCGGTGCCGTGGCAGGCCGACACCACCTACCGCGTGCACGTGAAGACCGATTCCGACAAGTACAAGGTGGACAGCGACGTCACCAAGGGCGACCTGAGCACGGCGGGCAAGACCTGCTCCGCGCCCACCACGCCGCCGCCCACCACGCCGCCCACGACGCCGCCGGCCACCACCCCGGCGACGACGCCCGCGACCACCCCGGCGACCAGCCCGAGCAGCACCACCTCGGCGCCGGCCGTCGGCGACACCAACGCGCCGTCCCCCGCGGCCGGCGGCGGCCAGGACCTGGCCGAGACCGGTGGCGGCAGCAACACCGGCATGATCGCGGGCATCGCGGCCGCGCTGGTGGCCGTCGGCGGTGGCGCGGTGTTCGCGCTGCGGCGCCGTTCCGCGACCGCGCGCCACTGAGCCGGCGGCACCGGAGAACCGCCGCTCGCGCGGCACTTGAGCACCAACCGCACCACCGTCGGGTGCCGCGCGCCGAGGGTTCACACCCGGCGCGTACCTGACATGCATCAGGCGGTACGCTGCGACACCCCCGTCGGTCACCGACGGGGGTGTCGCGGTCTCAGCAGACCCGTACCACCGCAACTGGGGGAGCCCCATGGCCATTCGCAAGTCCACGATGCAGGAGCAGGTCGCGCAGGCGATCGCCGAGATCAACCCGGCCGACCGGCCGATCGTCACCTTCCACACCGTGACCGGCCCCAGCCCGTGGCTGATGGACAACCTGGGGCTGCTCGCCCAGGCGTTCGTGAAGTACTACTTCGTCACGGTCACCGAGCAGGCCGTGGTCTTCCACAAGGCCGGCCGGATGACCGCCCGCCCCAAGGAGCTCGTCGTCGCGATACCCCGCCAGGAGGCCGCGGGCCTGGTCAGCGACGTGCGCCGCAAGCCGCTGTGGAGCTCCCTGCGCTTCCAGCTGCCCGGCGAGCCCAAGCCGACCCGGCTGAACGTCAACCGCTACTGGCGCGCCGAGCTGGACCAGTGGGTCCCGGCGGTCACCGGTCAGCCGATCGCGGCCTGACCCCGCGTCACGCGCCGCCCGCCACGGCGGCAAGCGGCCCGGCACCCCGCGGACGGGGTGCCGGGCCGCTCGTGTGCTGTCGCCGTGATGGCGCCACCGGCCGGGTCCTGCCGGTCAGTTGCCGGTGACGGTGACCTTCTGGTCGGCCTTCAGCTCGCCGAAGAGCTTCTTGGCCTTCGTCATGTCCCACTTGACCGCGTCGCCGTCGTTCGCCGTCATGTAGTTGGCGTTGGCTATCGGCACGGTCATCGACGTGCCGGAGCCGCCGGTGACGCCCTTCATCGCCCAGAACATGTGCGTCAGGTCCAGCAGGCTCATCTTCTTGTCGACGATCAGCGTGTCCAGCCCCGACCCGATCACCGGGTAGAGCTTGAACGGGTTGAGCACGGTGGACGGCGAGGCGGCCTGGTGGGCCAGGGTGGACAGGAACTTCTGCTGGTTCCGCATCCGGCCCAGGTCCTGGTCGGCCTCCTGGTGGCGCTGCCGGACGAACGCCAGCGACTGCTGGCCGTTCATCTTCTGGCAGCCCGCGGCGAAGTCCGCGCCGGACGCCTTGTCGTGCAGCGGCTTGTCCAGGCAGATGTCCACCCCGCCGAGCGCGTTGACCAGGTTCACGAAGCCGGCGAAGCCGATCTCCGCGTAGTGGTCGATGTGGATGCCGGTGTTGTACTCGACCGTCCTGGTCAGCAGCTCGGGGCCGCCGTCGGAGTAGGCCCGGTTCAGCTTGTGCGTCGAGGCCGCGTAGCGCTTGCCCGACTGCTGGCCGGTGAACGCCGGGATGGTGACGTAGGAGTCACGCGGCAGGCTCAGCATGGTCGCGCCGTTGCCGCCGGTGTGCAGGATCATCATCGAGTCGGTCCGCTGGCCCGAGGCGGCGCCGGTGTGCAGGTCCTTCTCGTCCTGCTTGGTCAGCCCCTCGCGGCTGTCCGAGCCGACGATGAGGTAGTTCGTGCCCTTCCCGGCGGCCGGCCGGTCCTCGACCTTGCTGAGGTCGACCTCGCGGCGCACCTTGGAGTCGGCCCAGAAGTACGTGGAGACCGACACCGCGAGCAGCACCACGACCAGGCCCAGCGCGGTGTAGCCGATCTTCCTGCGGGCGCTCCAGCGGGGCCGCCGGGGGCCGCTGCCGGCGCCCTGGCCGCCCTGCGGCGGGCCGTAGCCACCGGGGCCGCCGCCCGGCTGGGGGCGGCGGGCGGCCTGCGGCGGAACGCCGCCGGACGTGGCCGCGGCCCTGCGCGGCGACAGTTCTGGCGGCAGCGGCGGCTCGGAGAGCCGGCGCTGCTCGGTGTCATCGCTCCAACCGTTCATGTCCGCAAGTGTGCCCGGCCGTGGCGGGTCACCCGGAATCACAGGCGGTTCTGTAGCAGATCCGATGCATTCGCACCCGGGCCGCAGCCGTTCCGTGACGGACATAGGGTGGATGTCATGATCGAGTCCTCACCAGACCCGCGGACGCCCGGCCCACAAGGCCGGCCGGCGCCGGGCCCGCAGCCTCCGGAGACCCCGGAACCGCCGGCCACCCCCGCCGTCGCGGTGCCCCGCGGCAAGCCGACCTCCGCGTCGCGCATCACCCTCTCCCACATCATGAGCGCCCACGACACGAACCTGCTGGGCACCGTGCACGGCGGCGTCGTGATGAAGCTCGTGGACGACGCGGCGGGCGCGGTCGCGGGACGCCACTCCGAGGGCCCGGCGGTGACCGGCGCGATGGACGAGATGATCTTCCTGGAGCCGGTCAGGGTCGGCGACCTGCTGCATGTGCGGGCCCAGGTCAACTGGACCGGCAAGACCTCCATGGAGGTCGGGGTGCGGGTCGTCGCCGAGCGCTGGAACGAGTCGGGACCGGCCAAGCAGGTGGCCAGCGCCTACCTGGTCTTCGTGGCCGTCGACGCCGAGGGGCAGCCGCGCCGGGTGCCTGAGGTGCTCCCCGAGACCGACCGCGACCGCCGCCGCCGGCAGGAGGCGCAGATCCGCCGCACCCACCGGCTGGCCCGCCGCCGCGCCATCGTCGAGCTGCGCCGCGAGCGGGCCGCGGAGGGCCTCGACGACTGACCGGCTGCCCAGCGGGGCGGTCCGCTACGGGCAGGCCACCTCGTCGCCGGTGACCGCGTCCTCGCCGACCGCGTTGCTCCGCACCGTCACCGGTGTCACCTCGGTGAAGTCCGCGCCCAGCGTGACCTGCATCACCGCGCCCTGCCCGGGGACCGGCACCAGCCGGGCCCCCGGCAGCGCCGCCCCCAGGGACCGTGCCGACCGGTCCCAGCGCGGGTCGTAGCGGATCTCCGTCCGGTCGACCCGCTGCGGCGCGGTGATCGGCAGGCCGGGCGTCACGAACCCGGTGGCGTGCAGGGCCTTCTGCGCCGCCGACGCGAGGCCGTTGGTGGCGGTGCCGTTCGCGAGCGTCACCCTGATCGTCGCCGGGTCCACGTCGACCCGGGCCCCGGTGTGCGACGCCCTGCGGTGCTGCGCCAGCGGCCGGTCCGCGCGGATCGCCGCCCACAGCCGGCCGGCCCTGGCCTCGTCCCACTTCACCGTCGAGCCGATGCGGGGCACGCGGTAGTCCAGGTCGCTCAGCGGCACGGACACGAACTCCGAGGAGCTGGGCGAGAAGCCCTTCATGCCCTCCGCCAGCGAGATCAGGTCGGTCGCGGTCAGCCCCCGGTCGGCCCGCACCGACCCCAGCACGGTGGTCGCGATCCTGCTCAGCTCCAGCGGATCGCCGAGCACCCCGCTGCCGGTGATCTTGTGGATGACCTGGGCGAGGAACTTCTGCTGCCGCTGCATCCGGCCGAGGTCGGCCGACCCGTCGATGTGCCGGGACCGCACGTACTGCAGCGCCTGCCCGCCGTCCAGCCGCGTCGTCCCGGCGGGCAGGTCCAGGCCGGTGTACGAGTCGGTCAGCGGCTCGGTCGTGCAGACCGGTACGCCTCCGATGACGTCCACCGTCTTCATGAAGCTCGTGAAGTCGACCTCCAGGTAGTGGTCGATGTGCACCCCGGTCAGCCGTTCCACCGTCCGCACGGTCAGCTTGGGGCCGCCGTCCGCGTACGCCTCGTTGATCTTCGCGGGGTGCGAACCGGCGTCGGTGTCGGCGTCGGCGGACGGCGACGGCGCGCCGCCGGCGACGGCAGCGGCTGGCGCCGCAGGGGCCGCCGAGCCACTCGGCGCCCCCGCCTCCACCGGGCCGGCGCCGGCGCCTTTGGCGTCCAAGGCGTCCGGGGGGGTGGCGGTGTCCGGGGGGGTCGTGTCCGGGCCGGCGGCGACGTCCGCGACGCTCGCGGCCCGCGCGGAGACCGCGGCGCCCTGGGCGCTTTCCGCGGCCGCCGTGGTGGCCGTGCCTTCCGTGGTCACCGCGGCCGTGGCCGTGGCGCTCGGTGAGCCGGCGGCTCCCGTGCTCGCGGCGGCGCCCTTGGCGTCCGCGCTGCCGGCGGCGGCCGGCACGCCCTGGGCGCCCGTGGCGCCCCCTGCCCCGGGAGCGGCGGCCGCCGCACCCGGCGCGGTGCTCCCCCTACCGCTGGAGGCGCCCGGCCGGGGGCGGTTCGGGAGCAGGACGTAGCTGTCGCGGGGGATGCTGACGATGCTGGCGCGCCGGTGGTCGGCGGAGAGATGGACGAGCATGATCGTGTCGGTGCAGTGGCAGGGCGCGCCGCCGAGGTGGTACTGCTGCTTCTCGTCGTGGTCGAGGCCGTCGCGGCCGTCGGTGCCGACCAGCAGGAAGTTCGTGCCCTTGGTGCCGTCGGGGCGGCCCTGCATGCCGCCGAAGGCGTCGACCCGGTCGATCGCGCCGCTCAGCGAATTCACCACCGCGTGCCCGAGGCCGCTGGCCGTGATCACGAGCAGCGCCAGCCCGCCGGCGATCTTGGTGGTCCAGCGGACCGGCGGCCGCCGTGGGCGCCGTGTCGGTCCCCCCGGCCGCCCGGCTGCGGTGGAGGGGCGGCGTCGGGTGGGCGGCACGGGGGGACCTCCGGGCGAGCGGGCGACAGAATCCGTTCAGCCTAGGGACAAATAGGACTGTCAGTTATGACCCCACACGCTGGTGTCCCCCGATAGCGGTAACGTTTCCCGTGATGAACGCCGCCACTCACCGCTCGAACCCCGCGCTCCCGGCCGTCTCCGTGATCATGCCGGTGCTCAACGAGGAGCGCCACCTGCGCAACGCCGTCCGGCACATCCTGGAACAGGACTACCCGGGCGACCTCGAAGTCGTCATCGCGCTCGGCCCGTCCGGGGACCGTACCGACGCGATCGCGGCCGAGCTGGTCGCCGAGGACTCCCGCGTCCACACCGTGCCCAATCCCACCGGCCGCACCCCGGCCGCCCTCAACGCCGCGATCAAGGCGTCCCGTCACCCGGTCGTGGTGCGGGTCGACGGCCACGGCATGCTCTCGCCCGACTACATCGCCACCGCGGTGCGGCTGCTGGACGAGACGGGCGCGGCCAACGTCGGCGGCATCATGCACGCCGAGGGCGAGAACGCCTGGGAGGAGGCCGTCGCGGCCGCGATGACCGCGAAGATCGGCGTCGGCAACGCGGCCTTCCACACCGGTGGCGCCGCCGCCCCCGCCGACACCGTCTACCTCGGCGTCTTCCGCCGCGAGGTGCTGGAGCAGCAGGGCGGCTACAACGTGGAGTTCATCCGCGCCCAGGACTGGGAGCTGAACTACCGCATCCGCGAGGCCGGTCATCTGATCTTCTTCTCGCCCGAGTTGCGGGTCTCCTACCGCCCGCGCCCGAGCGTGCGCACGCTCGCCAAGCAGTACAAGGACTACGGCCGCTGGCGCCGCGTCGTCACCCGCTACCACCGGGGCTCGGTGAACCTGCGCTACCTCGCCGCCCCGGCCGCCCTGGTCGCGAACCTGGCGGGCGTGGTGGTCGGCGCGGCCGTCACCCCGTGGGCGCTGCTGGTGCCGGCCGCCTACCTCGCCGGCATCACGGCCGGCTCGCTGCCGGCCGGCCGCGGGCTGTCGGCGGCGGCCCGCGTCCGCATCCCGCTGGCGCTGGCGACGATGCACATGTGCTGGGGCTACGGCTTCGTCACCAGTCCCCGCTCGCTGGCCCGTCGGGTGATCGCCAGCCGCCGTCCCGCGGTGACCGCCGCGGCGGAGACGGCCCGCGCCGACGCATAGCGCCCCAGCACGCGGCATGGCCACCGAGCACGCTCCCTGACCCGGACCCGGCGATTGCGCCGGGTCCGGGTTCCGTTCAGCTGCCGTGGTAGACGTAAGGCCAGTACACCGGCATGCACGTGGTGTCGTCCGCGCCGTTCAGCGCCTGCGCGCTGGTCGGCACCGAACCCGCCTTGGGCGCGGTCCTGCTGAAGTCCAGGCCGGTCCGCCAGTCGGAGCCCACGGTCAGGGTGAGCTGCTGCACGGACGTCGACGGCTTGACGTCCGCCGCCGGGATCTTGAAGACCTTGGCGACCGACAGCGCGTCCGAGGCGCCCTGCGCGCCGGCGCTCGCCGGGTAGAGCAGGGTGGTCGCCGGGCTCGGGTCGGCCTGCTGGCTGGCGGCGGCCAGGGTGAAGCCCGCGGTGTTCAGCGCGGTGGCGACGGCCTTCGCCCGGAGCGGCACCGGAGTGCGGCCCGCGCCGCCCGCCGTGCCGTTGACGACGGTGACGCGCAGCGTCGAGGGCGCCGCGGCGGCCGGTCCCGCCGGCGTCGTCTGCGTCGGCTTGGCGGACGGCGCGCCGGGCACCGCCGCCTTGCCGTTGGCGTCCATCGCCGTGTCGTTGCGCACCAGCGACCAGACGGTGTCGGCGTCCCGCGACGGCACGTAGTGCGCCGCGGGCGCCAGCGGGTCCGCGTCGTGAGGCATCGTCAGCATGGTGATGCGCTGGGGCGGCACCGTCTTGAGCTGCATGCCGAGGTCGTACAGCTTCTTCGGGGTGCCGATCTCCTCGGACACCTTGAACGCGGACATCGCGGTGGTGGCGATGTGGTTCAGCCGGCTCGGGCTGGTGAAGAGGTTCTGGCTGCGCAGCTTGCGGATCAGCGAGCTCATGTACATGTGCTGGGCCTCGGCGCGGCCCGCGTCGTCCATGAAGGGGTGCCGGGCGCGCAGCCAGGCCAGCGCCATCTTCGGGTCGGTGATGGTCTGCCGGCCCGCCTTCTTCAGCAGCAGGTGCGAGGAGCCGGGCGCGCTGGCCGTCGGGTGGTCCTGCACGGGCTGTTTCACGCACACGTCGACGCCGCCGACGACCTGGGCCATCTGCACCACGCCGGCGAAGTCGATCTGCATCCAGTGGTCGATGTAGACCTTGGTGAGGTTCTGCACGGTCGCCAGGGTGCAACCGGCGCCCCCGCGCCCCAGCGAGGCGTTGATGATGTCCTCGGTCGCCGGCCACAGGTGACCGGTCTTCGGATCGGTGCAGGGCGGGATGTGCACCCGGGTGTCGCGCGGGATGCTGACCACCGACATGTTGGTGCGGTCCGCCGACAGGTGGGCGATCATGATCACGTCGGCGCGCTCGCCGGTCGCGTCCTTGGCGCCGCCGAGTTCGGCGTCCTCCGCGCTGTCGCGGCTGTCCGAGCCGAGGATCAGGATGTTCATCGCGCTGGTGCCGTCGGCGTTGGCCTTCGGCTTGGCCACGCTGGTCTGCCCGCTGACGCGCTGCCCCTTGCGGATCTTGCCGGACAGGTACTCGTAGTAGCCGTACGCCGCGCCCGCGCTGCCCAGCACCGCCAGCGAGGCGGCGATCGCGATCCACTTGAGGACCCTGCGCCTGCGGCTCCTGACCCGGCGCCGCCCGCCCCTGCGGTGCCCGCCGCCGCCCTGCCCGCCCGCGCCGCCGCCCTGCCCGCCCGCGCCGACGCCGGCCGGCCCGGCCTCGGGCTCCGGGGCGCGCGGCCCGGGTATGCCGGGTTCCGGCGGGGCGTACGTCCCGGCGTCGTCCCGGTAGGGCCCCGGGACCTGGTCCCAGTCGAGCCCTCCGGAGCGTACGCCGCCCGGGGCCGCGCCGGCCGGACCGTATCCCCCCGGTCCGTATCCGTCGCTCCCCGGCGTGCCGTCGCGCATGCGTGGTCCTCCCCTGCTGCGGGCGTTCAGCCCTTCCCCTGGGCTGTCCGTCGCAGCCATCCCTGTATCAGACGGCTGTACAGGTCACGGAGTTGCACGTTCCGCGACTCCGCTTCTCCGCGGGGCGGGTCAGCCCACGCAGGCGGCGCTGTCCGCCTCGGTCTTCTGGATGGTGGTCGGCAGGCTGGTGGGCGGGCCGATCGGGGTGCCCGGCGCAGTGAAGTCCTTGCCGAGGGTGAGCGTCATGTACGCCAGCGGCTTCGCGTTCACCGTGCCCTCGTGCAGCGCGGAGGCGGGCAGTCCCATCATCGCGGCCAGCGAGCGCGCCTGGTCGGCCTGGTTCGGCGCGTACTCCAGCGTCGTCCTGGCCACGTTTCCGGGCGCGTTGCCGATGTTCGCCGAGCGGTTGACGCCCTCGTCGTTCTGCAGCCAGTTGACGGTGTCCTGGGCGGCGCCGAAGATCCCGCTGCCGTTGCGGACGTTGACCCGGGTGTCGTGCGGTGTGGCCTTGGGGCCCGACAGCCGCGGGTCGGGGGTGGCGGGGGTCTTCCTGGTCTTCGTCAGCGAGATGTCGTCCTTGATCATCGTCAGCAGCGCCGGGGCCCTGGTCTGGTCGACGACGACCGTGGCGTGGATCTTCTCGTGGGGGTTGTCGAGCACCGGGAGCGTGGTGAACGTGATGTTCTTGGTGTTCACCTTGCTCAGGTCGCCCGCCAGGCTGCTGAGCTTGCTCACGCTGCCGATCGCGCTGTCCACGGTGAGCGCCTTGGTGGCGGCGTTCGCCAGCGTGAAGAGCTTCTTGGGGTTGCTCAGGGTGTCGCCGGACTTCATCTTGCGGATCATCGCGCTGAGGAAGTTCTGCTGCAGCTTGATCCGGTCCAGGTCGCTCTGGTTCTGCAGCGCGTGCCGGGTGCGCACGAACTCCAGGGCCTGCTCGCCCTCCAGCTTGTGCGGGCCCGCGCCCAGGTCGAGATGTGACTTGGGGTCGACCAGCGGCCGGGACAGGCACACGTCGACGCCGCCGACCGCGGTCGACAGGGTCTTCACCGCCTCGAAGTCGACCATCATGAAGTGGTCGATCTTCAGCCCGGTCATCTGGCTGACCAGGCGCATCGTGCAGCCCGGGTCACGGCCGTCCTGCCCCAGGCTCTCGTTGAACTTCGGCGAGGTCGCCTGCACCGGAGTGCCGGGAACGACCTTCGTCGAGCCGTCCTTCTGCTTCGTCGGGCAGTCCGGGATGGCCGTCACGATGTCGCGGGGGATGCTCAGCGCGGTCGCGTTGGAGCGGTCGCCGGAGACATGGAAGAGGATCGTGGTGTCGGCGTGGCCCACGCTGCCGGCGTCGCCGTACTTGTTGCCCAGGCCCTCACGGCTGTCGGTGCCGATCACCAGGATGTTCATCGGGCCGTCGTGCGTGACGCTCTTGCTGCCAGCGTCGCCGACGTCGACCGTCGTGATGTTGTTGTTGAAGTGCTCGTAGACCAGGTAGCCGCCCACCGCGGTGACGACCACGACGAAGCCGACGGCGCCGCCGGTCCAGGCCAGCGCCTTCTTCCTGCGGGACGTCTTCGGCTTGGCCCTGCGCCGGCTGCGCGGCCCGCCCGGTCCCGCGGCGCCGGTCGCGCCGGCCGCGGCCGCGGTGCGTGTTGCGCGCCGGCCGCCGTGCGGGGAGGGCGGCGCGGTCCTGGCCGCGGGCACCGTGTCACCGGGCGTCCGGGCGCTCCCGGCGGGGGCGTCGCCGCCGCGCGCCTGCGCCGGGACACCGGGCGCCTGCGCCGCGGCGTCCTGTCCGGCCGCGTCCGGGTCCAGCCGCAGCTGGTAGGTGCCCGTGGCGGGGTCGAGGACCCACTGGTCCGCGGGGTCGATGTTCCTACGGCCTTGCGTGTCCACGGTCCCTCAGGTCCTCCTCCGGGATCGGCCGGATCGCTCACACTAGCCGTCCAGTTCAGCGCCGATATCCGGCCGTGACAAATCCTGTGCCCCTACAACCGGACAAAAACGGCGATCTCGCGCGAGGTTTGGGCCGCCCTTTCAGCAGGTTTTCATCGATCTTTGCCGCAGATGTCACGATCGGCGGTGGTGCCCTGGAAGGTCGGCGAGGCGGTGGGGGTTCCGGCGCCGACGGGTGACCCGGTGGGCGACCCGGTGGGGGTCGCCGTGCCGCCGGAGCCCGTACCGTCTGAGACGGTGACCGGCCGGTCGGCACGTACCGCCGCGAACAGCCGGTCGGCGTCCGGCTGGACGAGCTGGTCGCGGTTGTGGTCCTCGACGTACTGCTCCTGCGGCACGGTGAGGAAGTGGATCGCGCCGGACGGCACCTTCTGCAGGCTCTGCGCCAGCTTGTACAGCTCGCTGAGGGAGTCCAGCCCGGGGTCGGCGGTCAGCGACTTGGTGGCCGAGTTCAGCAGCGGGTAGAGCTTGACCGGGTTGAGCAGCACCCCGTTGCTCTGCACCTTCGTGACCAGCGAGGCGAGGAAGTCCTGCTGGCGGCCGATCCGTCCGGTGTCGCTTCCGTCGCCCAGCCCGTGCCGGGCGCGGACGAAGCCCAGCGCCTGCTCGCCGTCGAGCTTCTGCCGTCCCGCGGGGAGGTCGAGGTGCGCGTCGTGGTCGTGCACGGGGGCGGCCAGGCACACCTCGACGCCGTCGACCGCGTCGACCATGTTCTTGAAGCCGTTGAAGTCCACGGTCAGGTGGTGGTCGACGCGGATGCCGGTCATCTGCTCGACCGCGCGGATCGTGCAGGCAGCGCCGCCCGCCTGGAACGCCCAGTTGAACTGCTCGAACCTCGGGCTGACCTTGCTGCCGTCCGGCTTGGTGCACTCCGGGACTTGGGTCATGAGGTCGCGGGGGATGCTCATCGCCGTCGCGTTGCTGCGGTCGGCGGACAGGTGCAGCAGGATCGCGGTGTCCGAGCGCTGGGTGCCGGTGTCCTCGCCGTACTTCCCGTTGCCGTTGCCGCGGTTGTCCGAGCCGATCAGCAGGATGTTCTCGGCCTGCGTCGGTTCCGCGGTCGGGCGCTGCGCCTCCTGCGCCTTCAACTCCGTCTCGGTGACGTTGTCCGTGGTGATGTTGGCGTTCAGGTGCCGGTAGAGGTACCAGGTGCCGCCGGCCAGCGCGAGCACGAGGAGCGCGGTGCCGGCCGCCAGCAGGCGCATCCAGGGCCGTCGCCGCCGGGGGGCCGGAACCGCGGTGGGCGCGGGGGCCGCGGCCGGGGCCGGAGCGGAGTCCGAGGCGGCGTCCGGGGCGGCGTCCGGGCCCGGGGTGGGCGCGGACGCCGCCGCGGACGCGGGCTCGGGCTCGGGCGCGGGCTCGGGTGCCGGTTCCGGTGCGGATTCCGGCGTCCGTTCCGGCGCCGGCGCGGGGGTGGGCGCCGCCGGCTTCTCCGGCTCCGGCGCCGCGGGTATGTGCTCGGGCGCGCTGTCGCCCTCGTCGGGGTCTGCTGGCGTGGTCACGTCGGTGGCCGTCCTCGGTAGGTCGCCGGTTGCCGGGTCGCCGGCTCTCGGATTCGAATGCCCGTCCGGCACTCGTTCAGACAGTCCAGCCCCGAGGTTGGTTGCCTGCGCGACCCGTTCATCGGCCAAGACGGCCGGCATGCGGCCAACGGGAAGCCCGCCTGGTCGCAGGCGTCACAGTGGCCCCGTCCGCCACACGGTGGTCGAGGTCGGCGGCCGTCGGGCTACGCGACGTGCGTGACGCGCTCCGCGTCCTTGCGCTGCGCCAGCCGCTCCTCCGGCAGCCGGTCCAGGTGGCGGCACAGCACCACCGACGCGTCCGCGGCCAGTGGGGCGAGCAGCCCGGCGGCGAGCCCCGGCCAGTCGTCGTAGGAGAGCCCGGACAGCAGCCGCGAGCCGCGGGTCAGTCCGAGCGCGGCGGCCTGCGCCCCGGCCCTGGCGACCACGTCGGCGCCGGACAGCACGCCCTCGCCGGGCAGTTCCAGCGCCGGCGCGTCCGGGCCGAGCGGCGCGTAGGGCGCGAAGCGGTCGCCCTGCGACGGCACCTCGACCGCGTAGTCCGCGAAGCCCACCGGGGCCTGCGGGAAGCGGCCGCCCAGCGGTCGCAGCGCCAGCGCCATCCGCTCGCCGCGGCAGGCCCGCGCGGCCTCCAGCGTGTCCGGTCCGGTCACCACGAGGTCCGCGCCGGCCGGGTCGCCGCCGGGGACCGCGACCACGCCGGTGGAGAAGGCGGCGAGCAGCCACACCGCGCTCTGCCAGTGCGCGGGCAGCAGCAGCGCGAGCCGGTCGCCGGGCTGCGCGCCGAGGTCGCCCTGCAACAGGTTCGAGGTCTTGGCCACCCAGTTGGCGAAGGTCGCCACCGACAACTCGACGCGCTCGCCGGTCCCGTCGTCGTAGAAGGTGATCAGCGGGCGGCCGGGGTCGCCGCTCAGGGCCTGGGTGAGCAATCCTGCGGGGGTCTGGACGGTGGCTGTCACGCGGGCCAGGCTACCTGGCATGATCGGGCGCGGCCGGGGCCGGGCGGCTCCCGCCGCTGCGATAGGGTCCGCGCGACCGCCCGGTACGCCGTGCGGGTCCGCTCGGTGCGGCGCATCCGACGTCTCATCAGGTGCTGATTCATCGGCTTTACGGCTTATGTCACCATCATGCCCATGCGAGCACACTCCGAGACCACGACCGTGACGGACGACGCAGCCGTGCCCCACGGCGCCCGAGCCGCCCGCAGCGTCCCCGCGCCCGGCACCGGCCCCGCGCCGCGGCACACCCGCGCGACCGAGGCCGTGCTGCTCGTCGGCGGCAAGGGCACCCGGCTGCGGCCGCTCACCGTCCACACCCCCAAGCCGATGGTCCCGGCGGCCGGCGTCCCCTTCCTGACCCACCAGCTGGCCCGCGCCCGCGCCGCCGGCATCGAGCACATCGTGCTCGCCACGTCCTATCTCGCCGAGGTCTTCGAACCCCACTTCGGCGACGGCTCCGCGCTCGGGCTGCACCTGGAGTACGTCACCGAGACCGAACCGCTCGGCACCGGCGGCGCGATCCGCAACGTCGCCGCCCGGCTGCACTCCGCGCCGGGCGACCCGGTGCTCGTCTTCAACGGCGACATCCTCACCGGGCTCGACATCCCCGCGCTGGTCGCCACGCACCGCCGTACCGGCGCGGACGTCTCCCTGCACCTGACGAAGGTCCCCGACCCCCGCGCGTTCGGGCTCGTGCCCACCGACCCGGACGGGCGGGTCACCGCGTTCCTGGAGAAGCCGCAGACACCCGAGCAGATCGTCACCGACCAGATCAACGCGGGCGCGTACGTCTTCACCCGGTCGGCCATCGACGCGATCCCGGCGGGGCGGCCGGTGTCCGTCGAGCGCGAGACCTTCCCCGGGCTGCTCGCCGACGGCGCGCACCTCCAGGGCATGGTCGACTCCACGTACTGGCTGGACCTCGGCACCCCCCAGGCGTTCGTCCGCGGCTCCGCGGACCTCGTGCTGGGCCGCGCCCCCTCGCCCGCGGTGCCGGGACGCTGCGGCGAGCGGCTGGTCCTGCCGGGCGCGGACGTGGCGGAGGACGCGAAGCTCTTCGGCGGCACGTCGGTGGCCGCCGGCGCGGTGGTCGGGCCGGGGGCGCGGCTCGACGGCAGCGCGGTGCTGGCGGGGGCGGCGGTCGCCGAGGGCGCGGTGATCAGGAACTCGCTGATCGGGGCGGGGGCGAGGATCGGGGCGCGGACGGTGCTCGACGGGGTCGTGGTGGGGGACGGCGCGGAGGTCGGGGCGGACAACGAGTTGCTGGACGGGGTGCGGGTGTGGTGCGGGGCGCGGATCGAGCCGGGCTCGATCCGCTTCTCCTCGGACGCGGGCTGAGGGCGCGGGCTGAGGGCGCGGTGCGGCCTTCGGCCGCGGGTTGTGCCTGGCTGTGCTCGTGCGGGCGGTCGACCGGGCTTCTGCTCCGGCCCGCTGTACGACCGGGGTGTACGGGGTCGGGTGTGCGGCGGGGTGGTCGTGGGACGGGGGGAGGGGTGGTGGGCCGAGGAGACATCCCGGACCGGCGGCCCCGGCAGGGGCAGAGACGGGCGCACCCCGCCCCGCCCCCGGGTACCCTCGGCGGGTGTCTTTGATCCCCGCGAGCCGTGTCGGGGGCGCTCCCGCCGCGCAGACGCGCGCGTGGGCGCCGGACGGGCCGCTCGACGTTCGGCTGACCGTTTCCCCGCTGCGGCGGGGCGGCGGTGATCCGGCGTTCCGGATCACGCCCGACGGCGCGGTGTGGCGGGCCAGCCGTACGCCGGAGGGGCCGGCCACGCTGCGGATCACGGGCAGCGCGGCCGCGCTGGAGGGGCACGCGTGGGGGCCGGGCGCGCAGTGGATGCTGGCGGCGATGCCGGGGCTGCTCGGCGGCCTCGACGAGGGCGCGGAGTTCGTGCCGCGGCACAAGGTGGTGCACCGGTCGCACCGGCGGCACCCCGGGCTGCGGCTGACCCGTACCGGCCTGGTGCTGGAGGCGCTGATCCCGTCGATCCTGGAGCAGAAGGTCACCACCGCCGAGGCGTACCGGGCGTGGAAGCTGCTGCTGCTCCAGCACGGGGAGCGGGCGCCGGGGCCGGCGCCGGCCGACCGGATGCGGGTGATGCCGGACGCGCGGGGCTGGGCGAGGGTGCCGTCCTGGGACTGGCACTGCGCGGGCGTGGACGACAAGCGCGCGTCCACCGTGATGCGCGCGGTGCGGCTCGGCCCGCGGCTGGACGCGCTGGCGGCGCGGGACGCGGCGCAGGCGTCGGCCGGGCTGCAGACGGTGCCGGGCATCGGCCCGTGGACGGCGGCCGAGACGCTGCAGCGCAGCCACGGCGCGACGGACTTCGTGAGCGTCGGCGACCTGCACCTGTCGCACCACATCGGCTACGCGCTGACCGGCGCGCAGCGCACCGACGACGAGACGATGCTGCGGCTGCTGGAGCCGTACGCCGGGCAGCGGCACCGCGCCGCCCGGCTCATCCTGCTCGGCGCCTCCGGGCCGCCGCGCCGCGCGCCGCGGCTCGCGCCGAACCCGCCGGGCCGCTGGTCGTGACCGCGGCCCGGCGCGCCGGGGTCAGCGGACCGCGATGAACGCGGCGCCGTCGCGGGCCGGCCGGGCCGGCGGGGCGGCGGCGGGCCGGCCGACGGCGACCGCGCCCATCGGGTCCCAGCCGGCCGGCAGGGCCAGCGCCTCGCGGACCTCGTCGCGGCAGAACATCGTGGACGACACCCAGGCCGAGCCCAACTGCTCGCCGGCCAGCGCGACCAGGAGGTTCTGCACGCCGGCGCCCGCGGCCACCACGAACATCTCGCGTTCCGCCGCGGCCCGCCGCGGGTCCGGGTAGGCGTGCGCGCCCTCGGCGACCAGGCAGGGCACCACCAGGTACGGCGCCCGCCGCAGGACGTCGCCGCGGCGCAGCCGCTTGGCGATGCTCTCCTCGGAGAAGCCGTCCGCGCGCAGGTCCGCCGCCCAGGCGTCGCGCATGGTGTCGAGCAGCTGCTTCCTGGCCTGTTCGGTCTCCAGCAGCACGAACCGCCACGGCGTGGTGTGGTGCGGCGCGGGCGCGGTGACGGCGAGCGCGACGGCGCGGCGCACCGCCTCCGGGTCGACCGGCTCGTCGGTGAACTCCCGCACGGTGCGCCGCAGCGAGACGGCCTCGCGCACCGCCTCCGAGGTGCCGAGCCGGAACATGTCGTCGGCGGCGCGGCGCAGCAGCGGGCGCACCCCCGGGTCGTCCTCGCCGGGTTCGGGGTCGACCACCGCGGGCAGGCCGCGTACGACGGCCACCGGCACGCCGGAGACCTTGCCCTTCACCAGGTCGCCCGCGGCGGCGAGTTCGTCGGCGGTGGCGGTGACGGTGGCGTTGAGCGGGTTGCCATGGGTGTCCTGGCCGCCGCGGAAGTCGTCCAGCACCCGGACTCCGGAGGCGCCGATCGCCACGTCGGTGAGGCCGTCGCGCCAGGGCCGGCCGAAGGTGTCGGTGACCAGCACGCCGACGCGGACGCCCAGGGACTCCAGGAGTCCCTCGCGTATGCGGCGGGCGGAGGCGTCGGGGTCCTCGGGCAGCAGCAGCACGGTGCCCGCGGGGGTGTTGGAGGCGTCGACGCCGGCCGCGGCCATGACGAACCCGTGCCGGGTCTCCACGATGCGGGTCAGGCCGCGGCGGGCCACCAGGCGCACCGACTCCGCGTCGATCGCCGCCTCGCGGTCGTCCGCCCGCACGATCCGGCCCTCGGCCTTGCTGACGATCTTGGAGGTGACCAGCAGCACGTCGCCGTCGGCGAGTGCTGTCCCGGTCGCGGCGATCAGCCCGGCCAGGTCGGCGCCGGGCCGCACCTCGCCGATGCCGGGCACGCCGAAGACCTCGTAGCGGGCGGCGGGGGCGGGGGAGCCCGCCGGCGCGCCGGTGTCCGCGGTCATACCCGCACCTCCTCGGCGAGGGCCAGCGCCTCGCGGGCCATCTGCGCGGTCGCCTCGACGCCGTCCATCATCAGCGGGACCGCGCGGCAGCGGATGCCCGCCCCTTCGACGGTGTCCACCGCGCCGGCGTCCACCGTGTCGACCAGCCAGCCGTCCAGCAGTCCCGAGCCGTAGTGCGCGGCGACCGCGGCGGCCGTCGACTCCACGCCGACCGCGGCGAGCACCTTGTCGGCCATGCCGCGCACCGGGGCGTCGCCGACGATGGGGGACAGTCCCACCACCGGGACGCCGGCCTCGGCGATGGCCTCGCGGACGCCGGGCACCGCCAGGATGGTGCCGATGCTGACCACCGGGTTGGACGGCGGGAAGAGGATCACGTCGGCCGCGGCGATCGCCTCCAGCACGCCGGGGGCCGGCTTGGACGCCTCCGCGCCGACCGCGACCACGGCGTGCGCGGTGACCGCGGCGCGCATCCGCACCCAGTACTCCTGGAAGTGCACGGCCTTGCGCTCGCCGTCGACCTCGACCAGCACGTGCGTCTCGACCCGGTCGTCGGACATCGGGATCAGCCGCACCCCCGGCTTCCAGCGCGCGCACAGCGCCTCGGTGACCGCGCTCAGCGGATAGCCCGCGCCGAGCATCTGGGTACGGACGATGTGGGTGGCGAAGTCGCGGTCGCCGAGGCCGAACCACTCGGGGCCGACCCCGTAGGCGGCCAACTCGTCCTTGACCGCGAACGACTCGTCCGCGCGCCCCCAGCCCTGCTCCTCGTGGATGCCGCCGCCGAGCGTGTACATCACGGTGTCGAGGTCGGGACACACCTTCAGCCCGAACAGATGGATGTCGTCTCCGGTGTTGCCGACGACGGTGATGTCCGCCTCCGGCGCCGCTGCCTTGAGGCCGCGCAGGAAGCGCGCTCCTCCGATACCTCCGGCCAGAACCACGATTCGCATGGGGCCCAGTCTGTCAGCCCGCCGTGGCGCTCCGGGCGGTCATACCGCGGCCGGGCTCCCGGCCGGGCGCGCGGCGGCGGCATCCTGCGCCGCGGGGGTGCAGGCGTGCGGCGTCATCGCGGTCAGCCCGGGGAAGTAGACGTGCAGGCTGACGGTGCCTTCGAGGGAGTCGTTGACCACCTCGTGGACGTAGCCGGGGGCGAAGACCCGCTGGTGGCCGGGGGTCAGCGCGCGGGCGGCCTCGCCGCGTGCGGTCAGCGCGCGTTCGCGCAGCGCGCCCCGCAGCACGGTGAGCACGCCGGAGGAGCCGCCGTGGTCGTGCAGGCCGCTGCTCTGGCCGGGCAGCCAGCTCAGCAGCCACACCTCGTAGCCGGGTCCGGTCTGCAGCCGGGCGTACCAGCGGGTGGTGGCGTCGTAGCGCACCAGCGGCGCCCACCGCGCGGTGTCGGCGGCGATGGAGCGGGCGAGCCCGGCGAACCCGGCGACGGTGGAGGGGTGCTGCGGCACCGGGGGGAGCAGGTGGGGCAGCGCCAGGGGGTCGCCGGCGATGGAGACGTCGGAGTACATGGGGGTTGCGTTCCTCAGTGGTTGCGCGTGATGCGGACGAGCGCCGGGACCGGGAGCGGTCACCGGCCGGGGATCAGCGGCAGCGACAGGAACGACAACAGCTCTGCGCGAGCGCGACGCAGCGGGACTCGCGGGGGCGAGTCCTCTCGGGCGCGTGGTGCTCGGCGTACATGACGTCAAGAAGACCGGTCCACGCGGGTGCTTGTCAAACGGATGACCGTTATGTCCAGCAGGTTCACCTGATCCGGTAACGGTCTGTGCCGAAAGGTTTGTGCAGTGTGAACCGAGGATAGGTGGTGCGGCATCCGTGCAGATCCACTGGAGATCCGAATTCCGGTCTGGGAGAACGCGCCGCCCGGTGTGACGTTGTACTTCTGTGATCGAAATGTGATCCACAACGCTTCACCCCCGCGGGCGGAACGTGGCGCGTCGCCGCAGCGTCTGACGGAGTGTGGGCGCCGGGGTCGGTCGGACCAGGGTTGACGGAAGCGGTTCATTGAGCCGATATCAACACTTTCTGTCACGGCTTGGTTCAGCGGAGTGAATAACGGGCCCAATAGCAGATCTCGGCTTGACTGGCCTGGAGCCACGCACTTGTAATTTCACTCGTGTCGTTCGGTCGGACGCCCCGGTGGGCGGACCCGGCAGGCACACCACGGGGAAGCACGACAGACGAGGGGCGCGCATGACCGAGCAGTTCCAGTTGCTGCTGGCCGAAGAAGCCGACGAAGAACTCGGCTGGCAGGAGCGCGCGCTGTGTGCGCAGACCGACCCCGAGTCGTTCTTCCCCGAGAAGGGCGGGTCCACCCGCGAGGCCAAGAAGGTCTGCCTCGCCTGCGAGGTCCGCTCCGACTGCCTGGAGTACGCACTCGCCAACGACGAGCGGTTCGGCATCTGGGGCGGCCTGTCCGAGCGCGAGCGACGCCGTCTGAAGAAGGGCGTCGTCTGACCCCCGGGACCTCCCGGCCAGGCCCGCGGCCTGCACGAACAGCCCGTCTCCCGCGCCCTTCGGCACGGCAGGCGGGCTGCCGTTGTTCCCACACCCGGACGGCGGCCCCGACATGAGCCGTTAGTGTGGGGGGCCGTCCAGGACGCAGCCCCCGCCACCGGGCGGGACCGCGCGTCGACCTCAGTCCAGCGAACCGGGGCCCGAACCTCGATGTCCGTGAACAGCCCAGCACCGGCCGCCCATCCGGCCGGCACCCCTGAGTTCCCGCGCCACGTCGTCACCGCCGTGCTGGTCGCGCACGACGGCGCGCGGTGGCTGCCGAAGGCGCTGGGGGGACTGCTCACCCAGGACCGCCCGGTCCAGGACGTCGTCGCCGCCGACACCGGCAGCGCCGACGACTCCGCCCGGCTGCTCGCCGAATCCCTCGGCGACCAGCGGGTGCTGCACCTCGCCCGGCGCACCGGTTTCGGCGCCGCCGTCGAGGAGGCCGCCCGCGCCGCAGCCCCGCTCACCGCCGCGCAGCTGCCCTACCTCCAGCGCCGCAGCGGCTGGGACCCCGTCAGCCGCAGCTGGAACGACGACGCCTACGACGAGCCGGACCAGCCGCACGGCGAGCCCGTGCAGTGGCTGTGGCTGCTGCACGACGACTGCGAGCCGGACCCCGGCGCGCTCGCCGCGCTGCTGCGCACCGCCGACGCCGAGCTGGCCGCGGGCCGCTCGGCCGCCGTGATCGGCCCCAAGCTGCGCAGCTGGTACGACCGCAGGCAGCTTCTCGAAGTCGGCGTCAGCATCGCCCGCAGCGGCCGCCGCTGGACCGGCCTGGAGCGCCGCGAGCAGGACCAGGGCCAGCACGACCAGACCCGTCCGGTGCTCTCGGTCTCCTCCGCGGGCATGCTGGTGCGCCGCGACGTCTGGGAGGAGCTGGGCGGCTTCGACCGCCGGCTGCCCCTGATGCGCGACGACGTCGACTTCTGCTGGCGCGCCCAGGCCGCCGGGCACACCGTGCTGATCGCCCCCGACGCAGTCATGTGGCACGCCGAGGCGGCCTCCCGTGAGCGCCGCCCGGTCGACTGCGCGGGCCGCTCCGCGGTCAACCCGCACCGCGTCGACAAGGCCGGCGCCGTCTACACCCTGCTCGCCAACACCCGCGGCCCGCTGCTGCCCTACGTCGCGCTGCGGATCGTCGTCGGCACCCTGCTGCGCACCCTGGCCTACCTCGTCGGCAAGGTCCCCGGCCAGGCCGTCGACGAGATCGTCGGTCTGGCCGGCGTCCTGCTGCGGCCCGGCCGGCTGCTCGGCGCCCGCGCCCGGCGCGGCCGCGGCACCGTGCCGCCCGCCGAGCTGCGCCCGCTCTTCCCGCCGCCCGGCGCCACCGTGCGCGCCACCGTCGACCAGGTCGTCAGCAACATCTCCGGCCGGGCCGACGCCGCGTCGGCGGCCGCCGGACGGCACGGCGGCGCCGTGGAGTCGGGACCCGGCGACGAGGACGGCGAGTTCCTGGAGATCGAGCAGTTCGCGCGGCTGAAGCGGATCGCCCGCAAACCGGGACCGGTGCTCTTCGCCGTCCTGCTGCTGGTGTCCCTGGTGGCCTGCCGCGGACTGCTCGGCGGCGGCGCCCTCTACGGCGGCGCCCTGCTGCCCGCCGACCCGGGGGCCTCCGACCTGTGGGGCACCTACGCCGGCTCCTGGCACGCGCTGGGCACCGGCGGCACCCAGTCGGCGCCCCCCTACCTGGCGGTGCTCGCGCTCTTCGCCACCGCGCTCTTCGGCTCCACCGGCCTGACCCTCACCCTGTTCCTGGTCGCCTCCGTGCCGCTGGCCGGGGTGACCGCCTACTTCGCGTCCCGCCCGCTCGTGGAGTCCCGGCTGCTGCGCGCCTGGGCGTCGGTCGCCTACGCCTTCCTGCCCGCCGCCACCGGCGCGCTGGCCGCGGGCCGGCTCGGCACCGCCGTACTGGCCATCCTGCTGCCGCTGATGGCCCGCGCGGCCGTCGCCATGGCGGGCCTGCAACTCGGCGACGCCGCCGTCGAACGCGGCGCCCGGCCCGGCTGGCGGGCCACCTGGGCGCTGGCGCTGATGCTCACCTTCACCACCGCCTTCACCCCGGTCACCTGGCCGATCGCGCTGGTGCTCGCCGCCGCCGTGCCCGGCTGGCGGGTGCTGAACGGCCAGCGCCGGCTGCTGGTGCCGCACCTGCTGCGGCTCGCCGCGCTCGCCGTCACCCCGATCGTGCTGCTCGCGCCCTGGTCGCTGGGCCTGATCGGGCACCCCGGCCGGCTGCTCGACGAGGCGGGACTCGCGTACGGCACCAAGAGCGCCTCCGGCGTCGACCTGCTGCTGCTCAGCCCCGGCGGGCCCAAGGCGTCCGGCGGCTTCCTGCTGGTCGGCGTGGTGCTCGCGGCGCTCGCCGCGCTCATGCGCGACTCCCGGCGCACCGCCGTCGTCGCCGCCTGGGCGGTCGCCGCCACCGGACTGCTCTTCGCCGTCGTCGAGAACGGCAAGGACTGGGCGGGCCCGGCCACGCTCGTCTACGGCCTCGCGCTGCTGGCCGCCGCGACGGTCGGCGCGGAGGGCGCCAACGAGCGCATCGCCGCCAGCGGTTTCGGCTGGCGCCAGCCGGTCGCCGCGCTGATCGCCTTCGCCGCGGCGGCCGCGCCGCTGCTGGCCGCGTTCACGTGGGTCCTCGACGGCGCCGACGGCCCGATCAGGCGCGGGGACCCGCAGCAGGTCCCGGCCTTCGTCGCCGAGGAGACCACCACCCGCGACCAGCCCCGCACCCTGGTCCTCAACGGCACCCCCGGCGACGTCTCGTACGCTCTGGTACGCGGCGCGGGCTCCCGTATCGGCGACGCCGAACTCGCCGCGGAGGCCCCCGCAGACCCGGCCCTGAACGGCGTCGTCGCCAACCTCGTCGCGGGCTCGGGCGCCGACCAGGGCAGCCGCCTCGCGGGCTACGCGATCCGCTACGTCCTCGCCCAGAAGGGCGCGCCGCGCTCCTTCTCGCGCATCCTGGACAGCACCCCGGGCCTGTCCCGGGTCAGCCAGACCGGCGGCAGCGAGCTGTGGCGCGTCGAGTCGGCGACGGTCTCCCGGATGACGATCACCGCCAAGGGCGCGGCGACCGTCCCGGTCGCGTCGGGCCGCGTCGAGGCGCACACCACGGTGCCCGCGGGCCCCGCCGGCCGGGTGCTGCGGATCGCCGACTCCGCGGCCGCCGGCTGGCACGCCACCCTCGACGGCGCGACGCTCACCCCCACCACCGTGGACGGCTGGGCGCAGGGCTTCGCGCTGCCCGCGGGCGGCGGCCGCCTCGACGTCACCTACGAGGAGCCCGTCGCGCACATCGGCTGGCTGGGTGTTCAGGCGTTCCTGCTGCTCGTGGTGGTCGTGCTGGCGCTGCCCGGCCGGCGCGCGGACGTGGACGACGACCTGCCCGAGGCCGGAGCCGCCGCCGCGGCGGCCGCCGCGGCCGACCTGCCGGGCCAGAACTCGGGCGAGGGCCGCAGGGCCCGCCGCCTCCAGGCCGCGGCCGAGGCGGAAGCGGAGGCGGCGGCGCCCGCCGCCGGATCGGTGCCCGACCCGCGCGACGGCGGCCACGACGCCGCGGAGCCGGTCCTCGCGCAGGGCGCCGAGGAGACCGCACAGGCGGCGGAAGCGTACGAGCAGGCCGCCGAAGGGTACGAGCCGCCCGCCTACGACCCGGCCGAAGGCGGCTACGACCCCTACGCGGCCCCGGCCGGCGCCGAAGGCTACGGCTACGACGAGCAGGCCGCCCCCGCCGCGCCCGAACAGGGCTACCCCGACCCCGCCTACGGTGGCGACCCGGCGCAGCAGTGGGACGGCCGGCAGCCCTACCCCGCCGACGCCGGCGGATACGAGCAGCCCGGCTACGGCTACGTCCCGCCCGCCCCCGGCTACGACCCCTACGCCCCGGCCGGCCAGGACGCCCAGGGCTACCAGGACCAGGGGGGCTACGCCCCGGACCAGGGCGGCTATCCGGCGCCCGGCTACGGCGAGCAGGGATACGGCGAACCGGGCTACCCACCCGAGCAGCCCTATCCCGGGCAGGGTTACGACGGCCAGGACGCCCACGACGGCCAGGGCGGCGGCCACAGCGGCCAAGGCGGCCACGACACACAGGGCGGCTACCCGGAGCAGTCCTACCAGGACCCGAACGCCTACCCCGATCCGAACGGGTACCCCGACCCGGCCACGTACTACGCCGAGGGCGACCCGCGGCGTGACGGGAGCGACCACCAGTGAACCGCAGCACGATCTCCCTGGCCGGCGCGGTGGCCGCGCTCGTCGTCCTGACCGGCGCCGCCTCGCTCACCGGCGGCAACGACTCCTCGGCGGCGCCCGCGGGCTCCGCGGCCCGGCTGCCGGTGCAGCGCAGCACGCTGCTGTGCCCGGCCCCCTCCACGTCGGAGTTCGCGACGACCACCTACACGTCGTTCACCCCGCAGGGGACGGCGGCCGCCTCGACCCCCGGCTCCGGTTCGACCCCTGGTGCGACCCCCGGCGCGGCCTCCGGCTCGGGCTCGGATACGGCGGGGAGGGCGACGCTGCTGCCCGCGACGCCGAAGGCCAAGCCGCTGACCCCGCTGACCGCGACCGGCAAGCCCGTCACGACCACCACCGACAAGACCGACGCGCCCGCGCTGATCGGCGGCGCCGACGGGCCGCTCGCGCCCGGCTGGACCGTGCAGCAGAGCACCGTCGTCGACTCCGGAGCGGGCCGCGGCCTGCTCGGCACGTCCTGCCTGGTGCCGGACAGCGAGTTCTGGCTCCCCGGCGCGAGCACCGCAGGCGGCCGCCAGGACTACCTGCACCTGGTCAACCCGGACGAGGCGCCCGCTGTCGTGGACGTCCAGCTCTACGGGAAGAACGGCCTGCTCAAGGCGTCCACCGGCGACGGCATCACGGTGCCGGGCAACAGCTCGGAGCCGGTGCTGCTCTCCACACTGGTGGTCGACAAGGAGCAGGACCTCACCGTGCACGTGGTGGCCCGCAGCGGCCGCGTCGGCGCCGCGGTGCAGGCCACCGACCCCGGCAAGGGCGCGGACTGGCTGCCGGCCGCCGCGGACCCGGCGACCTCGCTGGTGATGCCCGGCATCCCCGCCGACGCCACCGACGTGCGGCTGATCGCCTTCACCACCGGCTCCAACGACGCCGACCTCACCCTGAAGCTGGCCACCTCCACCGGCCCGATCACCCCGGCCGGACACGAGACGCTGCACGTCAAGAGCGGTATGACCACCGCCGTCGACCTCGGCGACATCACCAAGGGCGACGCCGGCTCGCTGATCCTCGGGTCGAGCACCGTGCACAGCGCGGAACCGGTGGTCGCGGCCCTGCGGATCACCCGCGGCAAGGGCAGCTCGCAGGAGCTGGCGTTCCTGCCGTCGACCGCGCCGGTCGGCACCCGCTCGACGGTCGCCGACAACCGCGCCAAGGGCTCGACGCTGGCGCTCACCGCGCCCGGCGCCGCCGCCAGCGTGAAGATCACCTCGTCCGCCGGCTCGTCCGGCGGCACGGCGAGGACCAGCACCGTCACGGTCAAGGCGGGCGCGACCCTGTCGCTGGCGGCGCCGCAGCCGGACGGCGGCAAGGGCGTCTTCGCGGTGACCGTCCAGACGCTCTCCGGCGGCCCGGTCTACGCCTCGCGGACGCTGGCGCTGCCGCAGGGCGGCGTGCAGATGTTCACCATCCAGCCGATGCCGGACGACCGCGGGCTCGTCGCGGTGCCGGACGCGGGGCCCGACCTGCGCATCCTGAATCGCTGAGCCTGCCGCCGGGGCCGCCTGCCGCCGGGGGTGGGCGGCGCCGGCGCGGGCGGCGGGGCGGCTCTGCCGGTCCTAGTCCTCGCCGTACTTCGGGTCGACGTTCTCCGGTGACAGGCCGAGCAGCTCGGCGACCTGCTCCACCACGATCTCGTGGACCAGCAGGGCCCGCTCGTCGCGCGTCTTGGCGCGGATCTCCACCGGCCGCCGGTAGACGACGATCCGGCTCGGCCGGTCCTTCGCCGCCCCGATGAGGCGCCCCAGCGGCACCGAGTCGCCGTCCCTGGCCGGCCCGTCCTGCGGCCACGGGACCTCCTGGACGGCGAACTCCACGTCGGCGAGCTGCGGCCAGCGCCGCTCCAGCCGGTCCGCGGCGTCCCGCACCAGATCGTCGAAGGCGTCGGCCCTGGTGAGGGCCAGCGGCACCTGCGGGGGCGCGATGGGCCCGCGCATCCCGCGCCCGTGCCGGTCGCGGTGACGCGGACGCGGCGAGGGCGGGATCGGAGGGGTGGGAGCCGAGCTGTCCATCAGCGAGAGCCTAGTCCTCGCGGAAGGCGCGCACAGCCACAGATCCTGCCCTTGTCGCCGATCGAGCGAAAGCCTCCGGCTTCACGGCGCGCGCCGCGGCGGGCCTGGACGGCATCCGGCCACGGAACTGACGGATATGCGCCACCGGGCGACCGAACCCGTCACACTCCGCCCAGGTGACCGCGGCGTTACCCTCGGTACACCGGTTCGCCGCACTCCCCGTACCCGCAGGTCAGCCCGGCGTGATCGGCGCGACCGTTTCGGATCGGCGGCCGGCGACACGAGCGGGTGACCTCGCGGAGAGTCGTCGCGGCCCGCTCAAGAGTGCGGTACCGTCCAACCTCGTGAGCCCTGTACGTCGCTGTTCGCGCACCGCTTGCGGCCGCCCCGCCGTCGCGACGCTGACGTACGTCTACGCGGACTCCACGGCCGTCCTCGGCCCTCTCGCGACCTACGCGGAACCCCACTGCTACGACCTCTGCTCCGAGCACTCCGAGCGGCTCACCGCGCCGCGCGGCTGGGAGGTCGTACGGCTGGCCACGGACTCCGGTCCGGTGCGGCCCAGCGGAGACGACCTGGAAGCGCTCGCCAACGCGGTGCGCGAGGCCGCACGGCCCCAGGAGCGGCGCAGGAGCGGGCCGGGACCGCGCGACATCGATCCGCTGGAGGTCGCCCGCCGCGGCCACCTGCGGGTGCTGCGCTCGCCCGACTCCTAGACCGCTCCCGGACCGCCGCCACACGCCCTCCCGCGAGGCCGTATCCGGAACCGGGTCGGTGCCGTGGTCGTGGCCGGGGCCGGTCCCCTGGCCGGGATCGCGGTCGGGGCAGGTCCGGCGGGTGCGGGTCGTTCGGTAGGTTGTGCAGGGCTTTTCCGCTGCCATCCGGGCGCGGGTGCGCCGCTGGGCCGCGACAGGCGCCCGGGACCTTTCCGCACACGTTCAACAGAGGTGCTCAGTGGCCGACTTGTCGCAGATCGTCAAGGCGTACGACGTGCGCGGCGTCGTACCCGACCAGTGGGACGAGCCGCTCGCCGAGATCTTCGGCGCGGCCTTCGCCACCGTCACCGACGCGACGGCGATCGTCGTCGGCCACGACATGCGGCCCTCCTCGCCCGGCCTGAGCCGCGCCTTCGGCCGCGGCGCCGCCTCCAGGGGCGCCGACGTCACCGAGATCGGCCTGTGCTCCACCGACGAGCTGTACTTCGCGAGCGGGCGGCTCTCGCTGCCCGGCGCGATGTTCACCGCCAGCCACAACCCCGCCCGGTACAACGGCATCAAGATGTGCCGCTCAGGCGCCGCCCCCATCGGCCGCGACACCGGGCTCGCGCAGATCCGCGCGCTCGCCGAGAAGTGGTCGCGGACCGGCGTGCCCGCCTCCGCCGCCGCGCCCGGCGCGATCACCGCACGCGACGTCCTCGGCGACTACGCGCAGTTCCTGCGCTCCCTGGTCGACCTGGCCGCGATCCGGCCGCTGAAGGTCGTGGTGGACGCCGGCAACGGCATGGGCGGCCACACCGTGCCCACCGTCCTCGCCGGGCTGCCCGTCGACCTCGTGCCGATGTACTTCGAACTCGACGGCACCTTCCCGAACCACGAGGCGAACCCGCTGGACCCGAAGAACCTCGTCGACCTCCAGGCGAAGGTCCTGGAGACCGGCGCCGACCTCGGGCTGGCCTTCGACGGCGACGCCGACCGCTGCTTCGCCGTGGACGAGCGCGGCGAGCCCGTCTCCCCCTCGGCGGTCACCGCGCTGGTCGCGGCCCGCGAGCTGGCCGCGAACCCCGGCGGCGTCATCATCCACAACCTGATCACCTCCCGCTCGGTGCCCGAGGTCGTGGCCGAGCACGGCGGTATCGCGGTGCGCACCCGCGTCGGGCACTCCTTCATCAAGCAGGAGATGGCCGCCGCCGGCGCGGTCTTCGGCGGTGAGCACTCCGCGCACTACTACTTCCGCGACTTCTGGAACGCCGACACCGGCATGCTCGCCGCCCTCCACCTGCTGGCCGCCCTCGGCGGCCAGGACGGACGGCTGTCCGCACTGGTCGCCGAGTACGACCGCTACGCGGCCTCCGGCGAGATCAACAGCACCGTCGCCGACCAGGAGGGCCGCACCGCCGCCGTGCTGGCGGCCTACACCGGGCGCGACGGCGTCTGCTTCGACCACCTCGACGGCCTCACCGTCAGCGCCGCCGACTGGTGGTTCAACCTCCGGGCCTCCAACACCGAACCGCTGCTGCGGCTCAACGTCGAGGCCCGCGACGCCGCCACCGTCGCGGCCGTCCGCGACGAGGTACTGGCGATCGTCCGCGGCTGACGGGCTGACGGGCTGACGGGCCGACGGCTGACGGGCTGACGCGGGAGAACCGGCTGAACCGGCTCAACGGGGCGAACCGGCCGGGCCGGCCGGGTGTACGGCCGAGCCGATCGGGCATGCGGCCGGGGCGACCGGGCGCGACCGCCTGGCGATAGGCTGAGGAGGCGGAGAGAAACCCTGCGCGGACCCCTCACCGAAGGGCCGCCGGGCGGCTCGCCGTCCCGCACTTCCGGCGGCCGCCGCGCCGCGGAACCGCCCTGTCGTACCACCCGTCCGGAGGACATCGTCATGCCGCTCGTCGAACCCGGCCTTCTGGAGATCCTCGCCTGCCCGGCCTGCCACGCCCCGCTGCGCGAGGACGTCGACGCGCAGGAGCTCGTCTGCACCTCCGACACCTGCGGCCTGGCCTACCCGGTGCGCGACGAGATCCCGGTGCTCCTGGTCGACGAGGCCCGCCGCCCCGTCTGAGCCACCCCCGGCCCACCCCACCCCGCCCGGCCCCCGCGAAGACCCACCGAGGCCCGCGACGGCGTCCGGGGCGGAGCGGACCCCATCCGACCGGGAGGTCGCACCTTGTTCGACGAGTCGCTGCTGGAAGATCCCGAAGCGCTCGCCCGCGCGGACGCGCACGGACTGCTGCGCGGTGTCGCCGCGGCCGGCGCCCGGGTGCGCACCGCCCTGCGGCTCGCCGACGAGGCCGGCGTGGGCGCGCTCCGCCCCGACGGCCGCCCCCGCACCCTGCTGGTCGCCGGCAGCGGGCCCGAGGCCGCCGCCATCGCCGACCTGCTGGGCGCGCTGGGCGCCGGCAGCTGCCCGGTCGAGGTGCTGACGCCCACCGGACCCACCCCGCAGCAGTCCCGCTGGACCCTGCCCGGCTGGGCGGGCCCGCTCGACCTGCTGCTGCTGATCACCCCGCAGGGCGCCGAGCAGGGCCTGACCGACCTGGTCGAACAGGCCTACCGGCGCGGCTGCACCGCCTGCGCCGTCACCCCCGCCGACGCGCCGCTGGCCGCGGCCGTCGCCCAGGTCCGCGGCCTCGCCCTGCCCTTCGCCGGCGGCGACAACGGCACCGGAGTGCCCTCCTACGGCGGCGCGTACGGCGACAACGCCGCCTCCGACACCGGTGCCTTCTGGGCCCTGCTCACCCCGATGCTCGCCCTCGCCGACCGGCTCGGCGTGATCACCGCGCCCGCCGACGTGCTCCAGGGCGTCGCCGACCGGCTCGACGAGGTCGCCACCCGCTGCGGCCCCGCCGTCGCCACCTACTCCAACCCGGCCAAGACCCTCGCGGCCGAACTCAACGACTCCCTCCCGCTGCTGTGGAGCCAGGGCCCGCTCGCCGCGGCCGCCGCCCGCCGCTTCGCATCCGTGCTCGGCACCCGCTCGGGACAGCCGGCCCTCAGCGCCGAGCTGCCCGCCGCCCTCACCGTGCACGGCCCGCTCCAGGCGAGCGCCGCCGCCCTGTCCGCCGACCCCGAGGACTTCTTCCGCGACCGCGTCGAGGAATCCCCGAGCCTGCGGCTGCGCATCGTGCTGCTGCAGGAGGCCGCCGACCAGTCCGGCTCGGCCGCCCCCGCCGCCCGCGAACAGGCCTACGCGCACGACACCCCGCTCAGCGAGATCACCGCAGCCGGCGGCAACGCCCTCGACGTCGCCGCCGAACTCCTGGCCCTGACGGACTTCGCAGCCGTTTACCTGGCCGTCGCCACGACCGAGAGACCATGACCGGCATGAACCGCCTGACGAACACCGTCCGCCCCTACGCCTGGGGCTCCGCCACCGCCATCCCCGAGCTCCTGGGCGCCGAACCCACCGGCGAACCCCAGGCGGAACTGTGGATGGGCGCCCACCCCGGCGCACCCTCCCGCGTCGACCGCGGCGACGGCCCCGTGCCGCTCGACGCCGTGATCGACGCCGACCCCGCCGCGGAGCTGGGCGAGGCCACCGTCAAGCGCTTCGGCCCCCACCTGCCGTTCCTCCTCAAGGTGCTGGCCGCGGGCGCCCCGCTGTCCGTGCAGGTCCACCCCGACCTCGAGCAGGCCAGGGCCGGCTTCGCCGACGAGGAGGCCCGCGGCGTCCCCTTCGACGCGCCGCACCGCAACTACAAGGACCCCAACCACAAGCCCGAGATGATCGTGGCCCTCTCGCCGTTCGACGGGCTGTGCGGCTTCCGGCGGCCCGCCGAGGCGGCCGACCTCATCGAAGCCCTCGGCGTCGACACCCTGCGGCCCTACGCCGACATCCTCCGCGCCCACCCCGAGGACCAGGCGCTGCGCGAGGTGCTGGCCGCCATCCTCGGCGCCGAGGCCGAAGCGATCGCCGAGACCGTGCACGCCGCCACCGAGGCCGCCGCGCGCCTCGCCGGCACCCCCGGCGCCCGGTACGCCGCGGACTACGCCGCCTACGCCAAGGCCGCCCGCAGCTTCCCCGGCGACCGCGGCGTGATCGCCGCGATGCTCCTCAACCACGTACGGCTCCAGCCCGGCGAAGCGCTCTACCTCGGCGCCGGCGTCCCGCACGCCTACCTCGACGGGCTCGGCGTCGAGATCATGGCCAACTCCGACAACGTCCTGCGCTGCGGCCTCACCCCCAAACACATCGACGTACCCGAACTCCTGCGCATCGTCCGCTTCGAGGCCGGCGACCCCGGGGTGCTCCGCCCCGAGGCCGCCCCCGACGGCGAGGAGCTGTACGCCGCCCCCATCGACGAGTTCCGCCTCTCGCGCTACGTCCTCGCCCCCGGCGCCGACGCCCGCGTCCTCGACCCGGGCGCCCCGCAGATCCTGCTCTGCACCAGCGGCACCGTCCGGCTGCGCACCCCCGGCGACCCCGGCGACGTCCTCACCCTGGCGCGCGGAGAATCCGCCTTCGTCCCGGCCGGGGAGCGGACCGCACTCGACGGCGAAGGCACCGTCTTCCGGGCCACCGTGGCTTCCTGACGCCGGACCGGGGCAGGCGGCTGCAAGAATGACCGTCCGCCACCGGGCGTCAACAGGTGGCACACAGCAGGACGACGGAAGGGACCTCCACCAGCTATGAGCGCGTCAGGCGGAACCAAGGCGATCGTCGCTGCGCTGAGCGCCAACCTGGCCATCGCCGCGGCCAAGTTCGTGGCGTTCGCCTTCAGCGGCTCCTCCTCGATGCTCGCCGAGGGCGTCCACTCCGTCGCCGACTCGGGCAACCAGGCCCTGCTCCTCATCGGCGGCAAAAAGGCCACCCGCGCCGCCAACGAGGAACACCCCTTCGGCTACGGCCGGGAGCGGTACGTCTACGCCTTCCTCGTCTCCATCGTCCTGTTCTCCGTCGGCGGCATGTTCGCGCTCTACGAGGGCTACGAGAAGATCCGCCACCCGCACGCCATCGACCACTGGTACTGGCCGGTCGGCGTCCTCGCCTTCGCGATCGTCGCCGAGGGCTCCTCCTTCCGCACCGCCATCAAGGAGTCCAACCACACCCGCGGCCAGCACTCCTGGATCGAGTTCATCCGCCGGGCCAAGGCCCCCGAGCTCCCCGTCGTCCTGCTCGAGGACTTCGGCGCGCTCATCGGCCTCGCCCTGGCCCTGGCCGGCGTCGGCATCTCGCTCGCCACCGACGACGGGATCTGGGACGGCGTCGGCACCCTCTGCATCGGCACCCTCCTCATCTGCATCGCCCTGGTGCTCGCCGCCGAGACCAAGTCGCTGCTCATCGGTGAAGGCGCCCATCCGGAATCCGCCGCGCGCATCCGCGACGCCATCGTCGACGGCGACACCGTCACCGGCGTCATCCACATGCGCACCCTGCACCTGGGCCCGGAGGAACTCCTCGTCGCCGCCAAGATCGCCGTCCGGCACGACGACAGCGCCACCGAGGTCGCCCGGGCCATCGACGCCGCCGAGGCCCGCATCCGGGCCGCCGAACCGTTCTCCCGGGTCATCTACCTGGAACCCGACATCTACAGCGAAGCCGCAGCCGCGGCGGGCCCCGACCCCGACCAGACCCCCGGCGGACGCTGAGGACACCTGTTCTCCCGGTCCGCTGGGGCGCATGGGCCCGCCGGTGTAGATTCGTCCTTAGCCAGACGTCGCTGCTGATGGCGGTCGGGCGGTCCCCGCACGGAGACCGGCCGAGGGAGAGAGGGCCTCCGACGGATTGCGCTGCCGCAAGGGGACGGGTGTGTCCGTAAGGCGTGGCATCCCACGCCGCCCCACGGCCGCGCTCGATCCCCGTCCACCTCGACCTCAACCGCGAGGAGCAGCCCGCATGACCACCACCGCCACCGACTTCAAGGTCGCGGACCTCTCCCTTGCCGCATTCGGCCGCAAGGAGATCACCCTCGCCGAGCACGAGATGCCCGGCCTGATGTCGCTCCGCAAGGACTACGCGGACGCCCAGCCGCTCGCCGGCGCCCGCGTCACCGGCTCCCTGCACATGACCGTGCAGACCGCCGTCCTGATCGAGACCCTCGTCGCGCTCGGCGCGCAGGTCCGCTGGGCGTCCTGCAACATCTTCTCCACCCAGGACCACGCCGCCGCGGCCATCGCCGTCGGCCCCGACGGCACCCCCGACAACCCCAGGGGCGTCCCCGTCTTCGCCTGGAAGGGCGAGACCCTCGAAGAGTACTGGTGGTGCACCGAGCAGGCGCTGACCTGGCCGAACACCCCCACCGGCGGCCCCAACATGATCCTGGACGACGGCGGCGACGCCACCCTCCTGGTCCACAAGGGCGTCGAGTTCGAGAAGGCCGGCAGCGTCCCCGCCACCACCGCGGAGGACAGCGAGGAGTACGGCTACGTCCTGGGCCTGCTCCGCCGCACCCTCGGCGAGACCCCGCAGAAGTGGACGCAGCTCGCCTCCGAGATCCGCGGCGTCACCGAGGAGACCACCACCGGCGTCCACCGGCTGTACGAGATGCAGCAGGAAGGCACGCTGCTCTTCCCGGCGATCAACGTCAACGACGCGGTCACCAAGTCGAAGTTCGACAACAAGTACGGCTGCCGGCACTCCCTCGTCGACGGCATCAACCGCGCCACCGACGTCCTGATCGGCGGCAAGGTCGCCGTCATCTGCGGCTACGGCGACGTCGGCAAGGGCTGCGCGGAGTCGCTGCGCGGCCAGGGCGCACGCGTCGTCATCACCGAGATCGACCCCATCTGCGCACTGCAGGCCGCGATGGACGGCTACCAGGTCACCACCCTGGACGACGTCGTCGAGACCGCCGACATCTTCGTCACCACGACCGGCAACCGCGACATCATCATGGCCTCCGACATGGCCCGGATGAAGCACCAGGCGATCGTCGGGAACATCGGCCACTTCGACAACGAGATCGACATGGCCGGCCTGGCCAAGATCCCCGGCATCGTCAAGGACGAGGTCAAGCCGCAGGTCCACACCTGGACCTTCCCCGAGGGCAAGACGCTCATCGTCCTGTCCGAGGGCCGGCTGCTGAACCTCGGCAACGCGACCGGGCACCCGTCCTTCGTCATGTCGAACTCCTTCACCGACCAGACGCTGGCCCAGATCGAGCTCTTCACCAAGCCGGAGTCCTACCCGATCGGCGTCTACGTGCTGCCCAAGCACCTCGACGAGAAGGTCGCCCGGCTCCACCTCGACGCGCTGGGCGTCAAGCTCACCACCCTGCGCCCCGAGCAGGCGGCCTACATCGGCGTCAAGGTGGAGGGCCCGTACAAGTCGGACCACTACCGCTACTGACCAGCGGCGCACCCGACCGAAGCAGTTCCTGACGCACACCGGCCCCCGTCTCGCCCGCGAGGCGGGGGCCTCGCCGGATTCAGAGACCACACCATGCCCCGCGGCCGTTACTCGTTCCACGACACCCATGACCACACCTCCCTCGGCTCAGAACACTTCCACTGCGCCACCGGTCCCTCCGGCTGGCGCTACACGGCACAGAACACCGCACCCGACGGCGCCCACGCGGGCTCCGTCGACCTCACGCTCGACGACCTCGGCCGTCCCATCCGCCTCGAACTGCACGCGGCCTCCTGGCAGGTCCGCGGAGCCGCGCTCGACGGTGTGACCTGGGTCCGGAGCGACCCCGCCGGCGAACACGCGCAAGAGGGGAACACCCAGGCCCACGCCTTCACCGGCGCCTCGCCCGCGTTCTTGATCGCCACCGCGAGACTGCTACGCCTGCAGCCAGGCGGCCCCGCCACCCGCATCCGGCTCGTGTCATTCCAACCCCCCGTGCTCGCACCGCTGACCGTCGACCAGTCCTGGTCGTTGATCACCAGGACAGCACACTCGACGGACAGCGGTTCGCTGCCTGTGGATAACTACCGCGTCGCCGACCTGGCCACCGGAGACCAGTACGACATCCACATCGCGGGGGACGTGGTCCTGGCCGCTCCCGGCATCGAACTGGAGGACCTGGAGTCGCCCCCCTCGTCCTTCGGCGCGCCCAGCTTCGGCTGATTTGACGCTGCCGTGGGGGGGATGTAGGTTTGAACGGTTGTCACGAGCTGGGACTACCCGGACGTGAACAATGGATCGTCGCTACTTCGCTCGACGAAGTCACCAACAAGCTCAAGCCGGGAGAAATCTCAGGTTGGGCTTTCGTGTCTTCGAAAAGCGGGTGGTAATTCCGACCGGAAAGCATCTGCTAAGGTT
>NZ_JAZEWV010000015.1:0-141309 GCF_036353415.1 Actinacidiphila polyblastidii | reverse complement strand
CCTGGTGAGGCGCGGCCGGGCGTGACGAGGGCTGGACGTCGTCACCGGCCCGGTGGGGCTGTTGCGGTCGTTGCCGGGCCGCCGGCCGGTGGTGGGTTGCTCGCGCCGTTCCCCGCGCCCCTGGCGGGGTGCGGCCGGGCGTGACGAGGGCTGGACGTCGTCACCGGCCCGGTGGGGCTGTTGCGGTCGTTGCCGGGCCGCCGGCCGGTGGTGGGTTGCTCGCGCCGTTCCCCGCGCCCCTGGTGGGGCGCGGCCGGGCGCGGCCCGGGGTTCGGCACCGGTGCGGAGGGGGGATTGCTGTCGGGGCCGGGCCGCCGGCCGGCGGTGGGGGGCGCGATCATGGGCGCGGAGCGCCCTGCGCGTCGTAGGCGGCGAGAGCCGGAAGGGTGGTGGCGAGGAGGGCGACGGAGGCGACGCAGGCGAGGCCGCCGGTCCAGACGGAGGTCCGCGCGGAGCTGATCGCCGCGACGGTGCCGGAGCGGACCTGGCCGAGCTGGGGGCCGACGGAGTAGGACAGCAGCTCGATCCCCGCGAGCCGCCCCCGCAGCTCGTCGGGAATCGTCTGGTTCCACATCGTGGAGCGCCCGATCCCGCTGATCATGTCGCAGCCGCCCGCCACCGCCAGGAACCCGAGCACGAGCCAGACCTGCGCGGACCATCCGGCCGCCGCCATCGCCAGGCCCCAGCCCGCCGCGGCGAGCACCACCATCCGGCCGTGCCGGTGCACCCGCGACGACCACCCGCTGGTCAGACTCACCGCGAGCGACCCCACCGACCCGGCCGCGTACATCAGGCCGAGCGACCAGCGGGCGTGCAGGTCGTCGGCGAGGAACGGGAAGATCGCCGCGGGGTACGCGAAGAACATCGCGGCGAGGTCGATCGCGTACGTGCCGAGCAGCTCCTTGCGGCTCCACGCGTAGCGCGCGCCCTCGGCGATGCCGCGCAGCGACGGCGGCCGCGCGTCGTGTGCGGCGGGGGAGCGGCGCAGGCCGAGACCGAGCAGCACGGACACCGCGAAGGTCACCGCGTCCGCGCCGTACGCCCAGCCCAGGCCGGCCCAGGCGATCACCAGTCCGGCCACCGCGGGGCCCGCGATCGCACCGAACTGCCAGCGCAGCGCGTTGAGCGCGGCGGCCGCCGCCAGCTGCTCGCGCCGCACGATCCGCGGGACGATCGCGTCCAGCGCCGGACGCTGCAGTCCGGTCAGCGCGCTGGACAGCGCGGCGGCGGCGTAGAGCGGCCACACGACGGGGTGCGGCAGCAGCGTGTTGACCAGCAGGGCCGCGACCAGCAGGCCCTGCGCGGCCTCGCTGGCGACGATCAGCAGCTTGCGGTCCATCGCGTCGGCGAGCGCGCCGCCGTAGAGCCCGAAGACGATCAGCGGCACCAGCTCGACCGCGCCGATCGCGCCGACGGCCACCGCGGAGCCGGTCAGGTCCTTGAGCTGCACCGGCAGCGCCACGAAGGTCAGGAAGCTGCCGAAGTTCGTGATCACGCCGGCCAGCCACAGCCGCCGGAAGTCCGCGGACTCCCGCCACACCCCGAGGTCCGGCAGCAGCCCGCGTCTCGCCGGCGCGGCCCCGCCTTCGAGGTCGGGCTCCGGCTCGGTGGGGGTCTGGGTCGCGGTCACGGCCGGAATGCTCCCTGCCGGGCCCGCCCGCGGCAAACCGATTTCGGCGGGGCGGCACTACCAGCGGGGCGGCGGCGCGGTCAGCCGATCGGTGAGCCGGGTGAGGCGGGAGCCCGCTCCGCACGGGGCCGCGGCCGCCGCGCCTGCCGCGACCAGGTGCTGGACGGCGTCCAGCGAGAGCTGCGGTTCCGGCGCGAGGACGAGCGCCTCGTGAGCGAGGCCACGCAGGTCGGAGCCGCCGGTCGCGTCGACGGCCAGCACCCGCGCCCCGGCCCGCCGTACCGCGTCGAGCCGCTCCAGGAACCCGTCCCCGACGGCGCCCGGCGCCACCACGAGCACGGTCTCGCCGCGCCGCGACGCGGCCAGCCGTCCCAGGCCGACGGCGAGGTGCGGCCGCGCGCCCGCGGGCACCCGGTGCCGTACGAGGGTCGGGGCCAGCTCGGGCGCCGCGCGCCACGCGGCCTCCTCCTCCAGGTGCGCGGCCAGGTGCCAGGGCTCGTACGCGGCCGTCCCGACCACCAGCAGCGCGCCGCCGCCGCGTACCGAGCGGCGCAGCGCTCCGCCGAACTCCCGTGCGGTCTGCGGCCACACCGTCCCGGCGAGCGCCTCGCGCAGCCTCGCGACCCGTAGTGCGTCCATGCCCCGGCATCCTGCCGCGTCCGCCGGGCGCGCCGCCATCGAACAGACGCCGAACGTCCCCCGCCCGTCCCCGCCCGCCTCCCGCCCGCCTCCCGATCATCTGCGCGCGCGGCGGGCCGGCGGACATGGGGGACAATGGCCGGACCACGTGCCGTCCGACAGGGAGCCCCCCGCCGATGCCCCGCCTCGCCCACTTCGCCCTGATCATGTGCCTGCTGGCCGTCGCCGCCGCGGTGGTGTCGTTCGTGAACGGCAGCTGGCTCGGCATCGTGTGGGTGCTGCTCGCCGGCATCACCAGCAACATGTGGTGGTACTACCGCCGCAAGGCGCAGGCCGACGCGTAGGCGGCCGGTCCTCCCGGGATCAGTTCTTCCAGAAGCGGAAGAGCTGGTAGCCGTAGTCCGCGTACGAGCCGGGCACGCTGAACCAGCCCATCACGCGGTAGATCGCGTCGAAGAACTTCACGTTCACCGACGGGATCCACAGCACGCCGAACACGAAGAGCAGCCCGAACTGCGCGAACGGCTCCACCTGCCGCTTGACGCCGGGGGAGAGCCACGGCTCCCATATCCCGTACCCGTCCAGGCCGGGCACCGGCAGCAGGTTCAGGATCGCCGCCGTGACCTGGAGCATCGCCAGGAACGCCAGCGCCGCCAGGAAGTCGGTCGGCCAGCTGTCCGCGGCGCCGGTCATGAACGGCACCATCAGCAGCAGCGCGAAGAGCACGTTCGTCAGCGGTCCCGCCGCCGAGATCATGCTGTGCCGCAGCCGCCCCTGGATGCGGCCGCGCTCCACGTAGACCGCGCCGCCGGGCAGGCCGATGCCGCCCGCGATGACGAAGACCACCGGCAGCACGACGGACAGCAGCGCGTTCGTGTACTTGAGCGGGTTGAGGGTCAGGTAGCCCTTCGACCCGATGGTGATGTCACCGCTGTGCAGGGCGGTACGGGCGTGCGCGTACTCGTGCAGGCACAGGGAGACCAGCCAGCCCGAGACGACGAAGAGGAAGATCGCGAAGCGCGAGTCGGCGGCGAACCGCGTCCACACCGCCCAGCCGGACACCGCCATGATCGCGGCGATGCCGAGGAAGACCGGGCTGATCCTGCTCTCGTCGCTGCGCTGTGCTCGGCGGATCGGGGTGACGCTCATGGGGCGGGCTCTCCTGGCGCGGGGGGTGTGGCCGCCCGATCATGTCACCGGCCCCGCCCCCGACGCCACGGGCTCCGCCCCAGCCCCCCGAAAAACCGGCCCGCACCCGCCCCCGTCCCCGGAGTGCGCCCCATCGGGGGCGCGGGGAACGGCGCGAGCGACCGGCCGTCGGCCGGTGGTCCGGGGACGGCAGGGACTGCCCCTTCGGGGCGGTGGCGAGGTGCGGTCCCCGCGGTGGCTTGTCGCGCCGTTCCCCGCGCCTCCCAAAGACACCGGGCCGCGCCCTGACCGCGTAAGAATGGGGCCGTGCGATACGCGATCCTCGGCACCACCCAGGCCCTGCGGGACGACGGAACGCCCGTGACGCTCGCGGGCGGGCGGTTGCGCGCGCTGCTCACGGCACTCGCGCTGCGCCCCGGCCGGGTGGTCGGCGCGGACGCCCTCATCGACGAGGTGTGGGACGGCGACCCGCCGGCCGGCGGCACCGGGGCGCTGCAGGCGCTGGTCGGCCGGCTGCGGCGGGCGGTCGGCCACGGCGCCGTCGGCTCGGTGGACGGCGGCTACCGGCTGGAGGCCGCCCGCGACGACGTGGACCTCTACCGTTTCGAGCGGCTCGCCGAGGAGGGCGCGCGGGCGCTCGCCGACGGCGATCCGGTCAAGGCGTCGGGGCTGCTCGGCGACGCCCTCGCGCTGTGGCGCGGGCCCGCGCTCGCCGACCTGCCCGACCGCGGCACCGCCGCGGTCCGCAGCGAGGCGCTGCGGATCGACGCCGGACGGCAGCGGCTCGCCGCCGAGCTGGCGCTCGGCCGGGCCCGGCACATCCTGCCCGAGCTGGCCGAGCTGGCCGCGGCGCACCCGCTGGACGAGCCGGTGCAGGCGCTGCACATCCGCGCGCTACAGGCCGCCGGCCGCACCGCCGACGCGCTCGCCGGGTACGAGTCGGTGCGCCGCGCGCTCGCCGAGGAGCTGGGCGCCGATCCCAGCGTCGAGCTGCGCCAGCTGCACGCCGAGCTGCTCACCCCGGCGCCGCTGCCGGCCAGGACCGTACCGTCCGCGCCGCCGCCGGTGTCCGCGCGCCGCGCGACCGGCAACGCCAGGGCCCGGCTGACGAGCTTCGTCGGGCGCGAGCGCGAACTGGACGCGGTGCGCGGCGACCTGCGGCGGGCCCGGCTGGTGACGATCACCGGGCCGGGCGGCACCGGCAAGACCCGGCTGTCGCAGGAGGCGGGGGACCTGGTGGCGGAGGCGTGGCCGGACGGCGTCTGGTACGCCGAGCTGGCCCCGGTGAGCGACCCGCGGACGCTGCCGGAGGCGGTGATCAGCGCGCTCGGGCTGCGCGAGACGCTGCTGCACTCCGGCGGCGCGGCCGAGACCGCGATCGCCGTGGAGACCAAGTCGAAGGACGCCACCCGGCAGTTGACCGACCACTGCGCGAACCGCAGGCTGCTGCTGGTGCTGGACAACTGCGAGCACGTCATCGACGCGGCCGCGGCGCTCGCCGAGCAGCTGCTCGCCGACTGCCCGGGGGTCTCCGTGCTCGCCACCAGCCGCGAGCCGCTGGGCGTGCCGGGCGAGCTGGTGCGGCCGCTGGACCCGCTGCCCGACCCGAACGCGCTGCGGCTGCTGGCCGACCGGGGGGCCGCGGCTCGCCCCGGGTTCTCCGTGGCGGAGGACCCCGCGGCCTGCGCGGAGCTGTGCCGCCGCCTCGACGGGCTGCCGCTGGCCATCGAACTGGCCGCGGCCCGGCTGCGCAGCCTGTCGCCGCGGCAGCTCGCCGACCGCCTCGACGACCGTTTCCGGCTGCTGACCGGCGGCGGCCGCACCCTGCTGCCCCGCCAGCAGACGCTGCGCGCGGTGGTCGACTGGTCCTGGGACCTGATGGAGCCCGCCGAGCGGGTGCTGCTGCGCCGCCTCGCGGTCTTCCGCGGCGGCTGGACGCTGGAGGCGGTCGAGGCCGTGTGCGCCGACCCGGCGCCGCCGTCCGGCCCGTCCGGCACGCGGGGCGACGCCCCGGCGGGCGGCGACCGGCTCGAGTCCCCTGACGCCGCCGCCCTGCTGGCCTCGCTCGTCGACAAGTCCCTGGTGCTCGCCGACCTGACCGGCGACGGCGTCCGCCACCGGATGCTGGAGACGATCTCGGAGTACGCGGCGGAGCGGCTCGACGCGTCGGGCGAGCGGGCCGCGGTCGAGGCGCGGCACATCGCGTACTTCCGGGAGTACGTCCGCACCGCCGACGCCCGGCTGCGCGGCGCCGGCCAGCTGGTCTGGTTCGAGCGGCTGGAGCGCGAGCACGAGAACCTGCGGGTGGCGCTGCGCCGGGCCGTCGCGGCCGGGGACGAGCAGGAGGCGCTGCAACTGGTGCTCGCCTGCTCGTGGTTCTGGGAGGTGCGCAACTACACCTCGGAGCGTCGGACCTGGCCGCGTGCGGTGGTCGCGATGGGGCCCGACCCGTTCGGCGAGCCGGCCGTGCTGGTGCCGGTGGAGCGCGGACCGCTGGACGACCCGCCGCCGATGGCGGGCGAGCAGCTGCTGGAGGCCCGCCGCTGGGTCCGGCTGATCGAGCTGACCGCGCGCGACAACGAGAACGAGTGGTTCGGCGATCCCGCCCTGGTCGGACTCGGCACCGCGCTCATCGCCGCCTACCCGCCGCACCTGCCCCAGTCCGCCCGCCAGCCGGGCCTGCTGCGGGCCTACGCGGCGTTCTTCACCGGCGAGTTCGACCGGCTCCGCGGCCTGGTCGACGAGACCGTGCAGGCGTGCAGGACCCACGGCAGGACGTGGGAGCTGGCCTTCTCGCTCCAGCTGCGGGCGAAGGTCAACAACGACATCAGCGAGTACCTGGCGGAGTCGGTCCGGGACATCGGCGAGGCGCGGAAGCTCTTCCAGCAGCTCGGCGACGAGTGGGGGACCGCCGAGACGCTCGCCGCCGAGGCCGAGACCGCGATCAACGCGGGCGACTGGGAGCGCGCGGTGGTCTGCTGCGAGGAGGGCATCGAGGTGGCCCGCAGGATCGGCTCGCACCAGTACGTGCCGATGCTGACCGTGCGGATGGGCGACGCGCTGGTCAACGCGGGCCGGATCGAGGAGGGCGAGCGGCGGCTGCGCGAGGGCATCGAGGACGCCCAGCGGTTCGGGACGGCCAGCGACGGGGCGGCGTTCTTCGGCCGGCTGCTGCTCGCCCTGGTGCTCGGCCGGCAGGAACGGATCGACGAGGCGTTCGCGCTGGTCGACGAGACGCTGGCGGGCCTGGAGCCGGGCCAGGGCCACGAGGGGGTGCCCGGCTTCGTGACGGGCATGCTGAACGGCATCAAGGGCTATCTGATCGGCCTGTCCGGCGAGCCGGCGCGCGGCCTCGCCATGCTCGGTACGGGGATCGCGGACCTCGACGCCCATCCGCTGGCCGAGGTGATCACCCCGCGGCTGCCGATCGCGCTCTCCCCGGGCGTGATCGAGCTGCTGACGCTCCTCGCCGAGCAGCCGGCCGAGGAGCCGGCCGAGGTCTCCGCGGGGGAGCCCGGCGGGGACGTCGCGGGCACGGCGTCGGTGCGGCGGGCCGAGCGCGCCGCCCTGCTGATGGGCGTCCACGACCGGCTCCGCCCGATCGCGATACCGCCCGCCGAGGCGGCGCGGATGGCGTCCGTACGCCTGCGGCTGCACGCGCTGCTCGGCGGCGAGGGGTTCGAGGCCGGATACGCCGCAGGCGACGGCCTCTCCGTGAAGGAGGCCGTCGCCTACATGCGCGACGTGGACTGACGTCAGCCGGACCGGACCGGACCGGATCGGACCGGACCGGACCGGATCGGATCGGTCAGGTCTTCTTGCGGAACCGCGCCACCGCCAGCGGCGCGGTGACCAGGGTGATGCCGGCCGACCAGGCCAGCGTCATCCACACCGAGTGCGCCACCGCGCCGCCGTTGATCATCGCGCGGGAGGCGTCCGCCAGGTTGGACAGCGGGTTGACCTTGGTGAAGCCCTCCAGCCAGCCCGGCATCGTGGTGGGCTTGGCGAAGATCGAGCTTCCGAACTGCAGCGGCATCAGCACGAGCATCGCGACCCCCTGGACCGCCTGGGGCGACTTCATGGTCAGCCCCAGCAGGATGAAGATCCACATCAGCGAGGCGCCGAAGACCGTGGAGAGCACGATCGACGCCGCCAGGTGCATGACGTCGGTCTGGATGCTCAGGCCGAGGGCGAAGCCCATGCCCAGCAGGATCGCCGTGGCGATCAGCATCCGGCCGACCTCGACCACGATCTTGGCGATCAGCACCGAGGACCGCGCGATGGGCATCGTGCGGAACCGGTCCATGACCCCCTTCTTGAAGTCGTCGTTGATGCCGGTGCCGACGGCCATGGCGATGTTCATGCCCATCATCGCCATCAGGCCGGGGATCACGTAGTTCACGTACTGGTGCTGGTGGCCCTTGCCGGAGACCGCGCCGCCGAAGACGTACACGAACAGCAGGGTGAAGATCACCGGCATCAGCACGGCGTCGAACATCGACTCCGGGTCCTGCTTGATCTGGAGCATGTTGCGGCGCGCCAGCGCGCCGATGTGCCGCAGGTTGGCCCGCAGGCCGATCCTGCCCTCGTCCGCGGCCGCCCGCACGGGGGCGGCGGCCGTCGCGGTCGCCGCGGTCATACCGCCACCTCCACCTTCTCGTCGTCGCGGGCCGTTCCGGCGCGCTGCTGGTCGTCCGGGTCGTTCGCGTCCTGCGCGTCCTGCGGGGTGCTCTTCTGGCCGGTGATCGCCAGGAACACCTCGTCCAGGCTGGGCAGATGGGTGCTGATGCCGGCCAGTGAGAACCCGCGCGCGCCCAGCAGGGCGACCACCGCGGTGAGTTGCCCGTCGCTGAGGATCGGCACGTTCACCACGCCCTCGGCGGGGTCGGCGATCGCGCCCGCCACCCCGTCCAGGCCCGCCTCGGTGATCGCCGCGGCCATCGCGGCGGCCTGTGCGGGCTCGGCCGGGCTGATCTGCAGGGTGCGGCCGCCGACCTTCGCCTTCAGCTCGGCGACCCTGCCGTTGGCGATCACCCGGCCGCGGTCGATGACCGTCAGCTCGTTGGCGAGCTGCTCGGCCTCCTCCATGTACTGGGTGGTGAGCAGCACGGTCGCGCCCTCCGCGACCATCCGCTGCACCTCCTCCCACACCTCGTTGCGGGTGCGGGGGTCGAGGCCGGTGGTCGGCTCGTCCAGGTACAGCACGGCCGGGCGGCCGATCATGCTCGCCGCCAGGTCGAGGCGGCGGCGCATGCCCCCGGAGTAGTTCATCGCCGGGCGGCGGGCGGCCTCGGTCAGCGAGAACCGCTCCAGCAGCTCGTCCGCCCTCGACCTGGCGTCCTTGCGGGACAGGTCGAGCAGCCGGCCGATCATGTAGAGGTTCTCCCGGCCGGACAGCTTCTCGTCCACCGAGGCGTACTGGCCGGTCAGGCCGATCACCCGGCGCAGCTGCCGTGGCTCCCGCAGCACGTCGTAGCCCGCCACCCTGGCGGTGCCCGCGTCGGGCTGCACCAGCGTGGACAGCACCCGCACCAGCGTCGTCTTGCCGGCCCCGTTCGGACCGAGGACGCCCAGGACCGTGCCCTGGCGCACCTCGAGGTCCACCCCGTCGAGGGCCTTGGTCTCGCCGTAGTGCTTGACCAGACCCCGTACCTCGACGGCGGCGGTTCCCCTGTTCTCAGTCAGTCGCGTCGTCATGGCCACCACGATGCCAAGGCCCGCCGACACGGCGCCGACACGCTGCCGACAGCGCCGAGGGGGCGCGGTGTCGGCGCCGTGTCGGCGCGCGGCTCACGGCCGGAGCGGCACGCTGACCAGCAGGGTGCCGTCCGCCGCCTTGACCTCGAAGTGGCTGATCTGGTCGCGGTGCAGCCCGGTCGCGCCGTGCACGGTCAGCGGAGTGGGCTGGGCCTCGGTGCCGTAGCCGGCGTTCGGCACCGACCAGGTGGCGACGGTCTGGGCTGTGCGGTCGCGGCCGACCGCGACCAGGCTGCAGGTCAGCGGCCCGCGCACGCCGCTGAGCCGCAGATCGACGGCGCTGCCCCACCCCTTGTCGGAGACCCCCACCAGCGCCGAGGCCCCGGTGGCCGGATTGCTCGCGGAGTGCCGCGGCGTGGCGATGCCCTCCACGCCGGAGTGGCCGCCGCTGTCCGAGGTGGCCACCACGGCCACCGCGGGGCCGCCGACGACCAGCACCGAAGCGGCCGCCACCGCCACCAGCCGGCGCCTGCGCCGCCGCCGCCGCTCGCCCGCCACCTCGCCCAGCAGCCGGTCCAGCAGGCCGGCGCCGCTGGGCGGTCCCGCGAAGGCGGTGCCGTCGGCGACGCGGGCCGCGAAGCCCCCGGCGCCGGGGCCCGCGCCGACGCCGTCGCCGCGCAGCTCCTCCAGCACCGGCAGCAGGCCGCTCAGCTCGTCCAGCTCGCGGCCGCACCGCTCGCACCCGGCCAGGTGCTCCTCGAAGGCGGTCATCTCCGCCTCGTCCAGCGCCCCGAGCAGATAGGCGCCCACGTCGGCATGAGTGCTCATGAGGTGGTCACCCCTCTCTCCTCCAGCGCGTTCCGCAGGGCGCGCAGCGCGTAGAACACCCGGGACCTGACGGTGCCCGGCGGCAGGCTGAGCTCCTCGGCCGCCTCGTTGACGGTACGGCCGCGGAAGTACGTCTCGACGAGCGCCTCCCGGTGCGCCGCGGACAGGTCCTGCAACGCGTCGGTGAGGGTCATCAGCCGCAGCGAGCGGTCCAGGTCGTCGGCGGCGGGCAGCTGCTCCAGCGCCGCCGGGGAGATCTCCTGCGGGCGGGACTGCCGGCTGCGGTGCCCGTCGATCACGATCCGCCGGGCCACGGTCACCAGCCAGGGGCGCAGTGAGCGTGCCGCCGGGTCGAGCTTGGCGGCGCTCTTCCAGGCCCGTAGAAGGGTCTCCTGCACGACGTCCTCGGCCAGGTAGCGGTCGCCCGCGACGAGCCGGAGCACGTAGGCGAACAAGGCGCCGGCGTGTTCGCGGTACAGCGCCCGCATGAGCTCGTCCTCCGGAACCGAACCGGCCGGCTCTGGAGGTTCCAGGGGTGGTCCTTCCACGGCGGCATCCTGCCGCACCCGCCGCCCCCGGTCGAGTTCGCGTATCGCGGATCGAGACATCAGTGCCCGCGGCCGCCGCCGGAAGGGCCGCTGCCGGCGGCGGCGGGGACGCCCGCGAAGGCCGTCCGCCGGTGGGTGGAGAAGATCATGGGGGCTCCCCGAGGTGCGAGGGTCGCCGCCCGAGGCGGCGTTCTCCTTCTTGTACGCACCACGCAGCCGGATGTCTCAATATTTCCGGCGGCAGATCGGAGGAAACCCGGGAATCCCGGAGAATACCGGGGCCGGACGGGGCGGGGCGGGAGCGCGCGCCCGGTGCCGGGCGCGCGCTCCCGCCGGACCGCGTCAGTGGAAGGTGTGCTCCTCGGCGGGGAACGCCCCGCCGACCACGTCGCCGGCGAAGGCCCGCGCGGCGTCCCCGAGGGTGCGCCGCAGGTCCGCGTACTGGCGGGTGAAGCGCGGCACCTTGCCGCCGGTCATGCCGGCCATGTCGGTCCACACCAGGACCTGCGCGTCGGTGTCGGGTCCCGCGCCGATGCCGACGGTCGGGATCTGCAGCGAGCGGGTGACCTCGGCGGCCAGCTCGGCCGGCACCAGCTCCAGCACCACCGCGAAGGCGCCGGCGTCCTGCGCCGCCTTGGCGTCCCTGACCAGGCGGTGCGCGGCCTCGTCGCCGCGGCCCTGCACGCGGTAGCCGAGGGTGTTGACCGACTGCGGGGTCAGGCCCAGGTGCGCCATCACCGGGATGCCGGCCTGCACGAGCGTCTCGGTCTGGGCCAGCGACCGCTCGCCGCCCTCCAGCTTGACCGCCCCGACGCCGGCCTCCTTGACCAGCCGGGTGGCGCTGCGCAGCGCCTGGACCGGGCCCTCCTGGTACGAGCCGAAGGTCAGGTCGCCGACGACCAGCGCGCGGCTGGTGCCGCGCACGACGGCCGCGGAGAGCATCGTCATGTGGTCCATGGTGACCGGGACGGTGGTGTCGAAGCCCAGGTGGCAGTTGCCCATCGAGTCGCCGACGAGCAGCACCGGGATGCCGGCCTCGTCGAAGACCGAGGCGGTCATCGCGTCATAGGCGGTGAGCATCGGCCACTTCTCGCCGCGCTCCTTGGCGGCGGCGAGGTCGCGGACGGTGATGCGGCGGGTGCCGGCGCCGCCGTACAGCGCCTTGGGGTGGTCGCTGCCGGCGCTCGTGGCGCTCCCCGCGCTCGCGGGCGGATTCTGGGCAGCCGGAAGTTGCGTCATGGTGACGGCTCCTTCAAGTCATCTCGAGGCGCCCTGACGGCGTCCCCGGATCCCTTCCATGCTGGCACGCCGGCCCCGGTCCGGAAAGCCCGGTGCGGCGGGTGTGACGCGCCAGCCATGCCGCCGCCGCCGCGCCTGGCGAGGCTTTGCCCGAGCTTTACGATACGAGACCGTGCCGTATCGTAAATCGACCCTACGCTGAGGTGCATGGCTGCTACCACGACGTCACCGGGCCCCGCGTCGGGCTCCTCCATCCCCGAGGCGGTGCACCGCCGGCGGTGGGCGATCCTCACCGTGCTGCTGTTCAGCCTCCTCGTGGTCGTGCTGGACAACTCGATCCTCAACGTGGCGATGAAGACCATCGCCCAGCCCTCGCCCACCGGCCTCGGCGCCACCCAGAGCCAGCTGGAGTGGGCGATCAACTCGTACACCCTGGTCTTCGCCGGCCTGCTGTTCACCGCGGGCCTGCTCGGCGACCGGCTCGGGCGCAAGAAGGTGCTGCTCTTCGGCATGTTCGTGTTCGGCGCGGGCTCCGCGCTGTCGGCGTTCGCCGGGTCCGCGGGCGAGCTGATCGCCTGGCGCGGGGTGATGGGCCTGGGCGGCGCGTTCATCATGCCGGCCACCCTGGCGATCATCATGAACGTCTTCGAGCGTGAGGAGCAGCCCCGCGCGATCGGCATATGGGCCGGCGTGGTCGGCCTGGCCATCGCGATCGGCCCGATCACCGGCGGCCTGCTGCTCCAGCACTTCTGGTGGGGCTCGGTCTTCCTGGTCAACGTGCCGATCGTGATCGCCGGCCTGGTCGCGATGTTCCTGATCGTCCCGGACTCCAAGGACCCCCGCCCCGGCCGGCTCGACCCGGTCGGCGTGCTCACCTCCATCGCCGGCCTGGTGCTGCTGATCTACGGCATCATCAAGGGCGGCCAGTACGGCGACTTCACCCGCCCCGAGGTCTGGGCGACCGCGGTCGGCGGCATCGTGGTGCTGGCGGCCTTCGTGGTCTACGAGTCGCGCAGCGACCACCCGGCGCTGGACGTCAGCTACTTCAAGAAGCGGCAGTTCTCCGCCTCCGTTGCTGCCATCGGCCTGGTCTTCTTCGCGCTGATGGGCGTGACCTTCTTCATCGTCTTCTACACCCAGTCGGTGCGCGGCTACAGCGCCCTGCAGTCCGGGCTGCTGCTGCTCCCGCTGGCCGCCGCCCAGATGGTCTTCGCGCCGCGCGCCCGCATCCTCGTCGACCGGCTCGGCGCCCGCGCGGTCTGCACCGGCGGCATGGCGCTCACCGGCGTCTCCTTCCTGGGCTTCCTGCTGCTCGGCCAGGACACCCCGATCTGGGTGCTGGAGGTGCTGTTCTTCCTGATGGGCACGGCCATGGCGCACGTCATGCCGCCGGCCACCGTGATGATCATGTCCTCGCTGCCGCGGGAGAAGGCCGGCTCCGGCTCGGCCGTCAACAACACCTTCCGCCAGGTCGGCGGCGCGCTCGGGGTGGCGGTGCTCGGCTCGCTGATGTCGACGCTGTACCGCGACGGCGTCAAGGACAACCTCGGCTCGCTGCCCGCGCCCGCCCGGCACGCCGCGGGCGAGTCCATCGAGGCCACGCTCGGCGTCGCGGCGAAGCTCGGGCCGCGCGGCCGGGTGCTGGTGCAGCCGGCCGACGACGCGTTCCTGCACGCGATGCACGTCACCGCGGCCGCGTCCGCGGGTGTCGCCTTCGTCGGCGCGCTCGTCGTGCTGCTCTTCCTGCCCGCCCGGCAGCCGCAGAAGGCCGCGCGCGGCGGTTCGGAGGAGCGCGAGATGGTGGGTGCGGAGCAGTGACCTCACCGTACGACACCGTCGCCGCCGGTCCGCAGGCTCGTCCGGAGGCGGCTGCGGACACCGGCGCGGAGGCTCCCGCGGACGCCGGCCCGGACGCCGCTCCCGATGCCGGCCCGGACACCGGGCCCGGGTGCGGGGCGTCCGGGGCGCGGCGCGGGCGGCCGCGCGACGCCGGCGTCGACCAGAGCGTCGCCGAGGCGGTGCTGCGCATGGTCGACGCGGGCGCGACCCTCGGCGAACTCTCCATGGGCGGCATCGCCCGCGAGGCCGGCGTCGGCAAGGCCACGGTCTACCGCCGCTGGCCGAACAAGGACGCCCTGCTGCTCGACGTGATCGAGCGGATCGACCCGCCGCCGCTGGCGCAGCCCAGCGGCGTGCTGCGGGAGGACCTGATCGCCGCCGTCGAGTACATAAGGCGGCGCAGCCTCGCCAAGCGCGAGTCCGCGCTGCTGCGGTCGATGCTCGCCGAGGTGCAGAGCAACACCGTGCTCTGGCGGCGCTACCACGACACGGTGGTCACCGCCCGCCGCGGCATGCTCATCGCGCTGCTGGAGCGCGGCATCGACTCCGGTGAGATCCGCCCCGAACTCGGCGCGGACCTCGACCTGCTGTGCGACATGGTGGTCGGCCCGGTCCTGGCGAGGGCCACGCTGCGCCCGGACGCCCCACTCCCCGACGACCTGGCGGAGCGCGTCGTCGACACGCTGCTCACGGGCATGCGCCCCTGCCGCTAGCCCCTGCCGGGGCGCCCGCGCGCCGGGCACGCGCGGCCGTGCGCGGCGCGCGGGGGGCGGACCCGATGCCGGGCGCGTCCGGCTGGCCGGCATGTCCTGGTCTTGTCACAAGCCACCCGAACGCAGCACATTGCGGAACCCGCGGCCCCCCCGAGCCCGTCGGTTCTCCTACCGACCCCTTAGGGTCGGCAGAGCACCCGGCACGGCAGCGAGGTTCCCTCATGACCCAGGCGTACGGCAGCACGGACGCGACACCGGACGGCGAGACCGACTCGCAGCCGGCGGCCGCGCCCGGATTCCGTACCCGGCAGAGTCGGTTCAAGGAGCGCTTCCTGCGCTGGTGGCGGCCGGCGGGCATGTGGCGCCGCGGCATCGTCACCGCCGTGTTCGCGGTGGCGCTGACCCTCGTGCTGTTCTTCCACTCCGACGTGCCCAACCGGATAGGGAACCTCGGCAGCCTGCTGGAGACGTTCCTGCCCTGGCTCGGCCTCGCGCTGCCGGTGCTGCTGGCGGTCGCGGTGACGCGGCGTTCGGCGACCGCGCTGATCGCGCTGCTGCTGCCGGCGGTCGTCTGGCTGAACCTCTTCGGCGGCCTGGTCGCCCCCAAGTCCTCGTCGGGCGGTGACCTGACCGTCCTCACCCACAACGTCAACGCCGAGAACCCCGACCCCGACGGCACCGCCCGCGACCTGGTGGCGGCGGGCGCCGACATCGTGGCGCTGGAGGAGCTGCCGGAGAGTCAGCAGCCGCGCTACGCGCGGGATCTCGCGGCGGCCTACCCGTACCACTCGGTGCAGGGCACGGTCGGGCTGTGGAGCAGGTACCCGATGAGCGGGGTGCGGCCGGTCGACATCAGGATGGGCTGGACCCGCGCGATGCGCGCCGCGGTCAGCACGCCGCACGGCCCGGTGGCCGTCTACGTGGCCCATCTGCCGTCGGTGCGGGTGAAGTTCGACGCCGGCTTCACCGCCGGGCAGCGGGACCACGCCGCCGACGCGCTCGGCCAGGCCATAGCGGCGGAGAAGCTGAGGAGCGTGGTGCTGCTCGGCGACCTCAACGGCACCATGAACGACCGGGCGCTGGCCTCCGTCACCTCCCAGATGCGCTCCACCCAGGGCGCCGCCGGCAACGGCTTCGGCTTCAGCTGGCCGGCGTCCTTCCCGATGGCGAGGATCGACCAGATCCTCGTCAAGGGCGTCGACCCCCGCTCCTCCTGGACCCTCCCCAGGACCGGCAGCGACCACCTCCCCGTCGCCGCCCGCCTCCAACTGCCCTAGGCGCGGCTACGAACCGCCGTCCTCACGCCAGCGGTTGGTGATGGGCAGCCGGCGGTCCTTGCCGAAGCCCTTCGGGGAGATCTTGGTGCCCGGCGGGTACTGGCGCCGCTTGTACTCGGCGGTGTCGGTCAGCTTCAGCACGCGGGTGACCAGTTCGGGGTCGAAGCCGGCGGCGATGATCGCGTCGCGGCCCTGGTCGCGGTCGACGTACATCTCCAGGATCCGGTCCAGCACGTCGTAGTCCGGCAGCGAGTCGGTGTCGACCTGGCCGGGGCGCAGTTCGGCGCTCGGCGGCTTGCTGATGGAGTTCTCCGGGATCGGCGGGGTCTCGCCGCGCGCCTCGGCGTCGGCGTTGCGCCAGCGGGCCAGCCGGAAGACCAGCGTCTTGTAGACGTCCTTGATCGGGCCGTAGGCGCCGACCGAGTCGCCGTAGAGGGTGGAGTAGCCCACCGCCAGCTCGCTCTTGTTACCGGGGGCCAGGACGATGTGGCCCTCCTGGTTGGAGACGGCCATCAGGGTCACCCCGCGCAGCCGGGACTGCAGGTTCTCCTCGGCGAGTCCGGTGAGCTTCAGCGTGTCCATGTACGCGTCGAACATCGGCGCGATGGGGACCGTGCGCAGGTGCAGCCCGGTGCGGCGGGCCAGCTCCGCCGCGTCGTCCTTGGAGTGCTCGGAGGAGTACGAGGACGGCATCGACACGCCGTACACGTTCTCCGCGCCGATCGCGTCGCAGGCGAGGGCGGCGACGAGCGCCGAGTCGATGCCGCCGGACAGGCCGATGAGCACCGAGCGGAAGCCGTTCTTGCGGACGTACGCGCGCAGGCCGGTGACCAGGGCGCCGTACACCTCGGCCTCGTAGCCGAGCCGCTCGGCGGGCTCGGCGGGCTCGGCGGCCGCGGCGGGCTCAGGGGTCCCGGCCTCCTCGGCCGGCGCCTCCGACAGCACGACGTGGCGGACCTCCAGGCCGTCGGCGACCTTCCCCGAAGGCGCCGGGCCCGCGGCGGGCAGCTCCAGGTCGAGGATCGTGCAGTGCTCGGCGAACTGCGGGAAACGGTCGATGACGTCGCCGCGCTCGGACACGACGATGGTGTCACCGTCGAAGACCAGCTCGTCCTGCGCGCCGACCATCGCCAGGTACACCACCGTGCAGCCGGCCTCCACGGCGCGCCTGCGGACCAGTTCCAGCCGGGTGTCGTCCTTGTCCCGCTCGTACGGGGAGGCGTTGACGGACAGCAGCAGCCCGGCCCCGGTGTCGCGGGCGCCCGGCACGCGGCCGCCGTCCTGCCACAGGTCCTCGCAGATGGCCAGCGCGACGTCCACGCCGCGCACCCGGATCACCGGCATGGTGTCGCCGGGCACGAAGTAGCGGAACTCGTCGAAGACGCCGTAGTTCGGCAGGTGGTGCTTGGCGAAGCGCAGCGCGACCCGGCCGCGGTGCAGCACCGCCGCGCAGTTCTGCGGGGCGCCGGCCGGCTGCCCGAACCGCGGCCGTGCGTCCTCGCTGCGCCCGAGGTACCCGAGCACCACCGGCAGCTCCCCGAGGCCCTCCGCCTCCAGCCGCTCCGCCAGCCCCAGCAGCGCCGCCCGGCTCGACTCCACGAACGACGAGCGCAGCGCCAGGTCCTCCACCGGGTAGCCGGTGAGCATCATCTCGGGGAAGGCCACGAGATCGGCCCCCTGCCCGGCCGCGTGCCGGGACCATTGCAGGACGGACTCGGCGTTCCCGGCGATGTCGCCGACGCAGGAGTCGATCTGGTTCAGTGCGATCCGTAGGTGAGCCACACCCTCATCATAATCGTCACTTGGACACGATGTCGCTGTCGCCCCCGTCACGCCGCGCGTGGCGCCAGCGGGCGCCCGTGGTGAGGCTCGCACGGGTGGGCCGGACGGGCTGGACGGGGCGGGGGGCTGGTGCGCCGGGGGCGGGGTGGGAACCCCGCCCCCGGCGGGCAGGTGGTGACCGGGTCAGACCCGCAGCCACACCGCGGTGTCGGCGGGGATGCGGCCGTCGTCGGCGAGGGGGCCCGAGGTGAGGAGCAGCTCGGTGTGCGGGGGGAGGTCCGCGGGGGTCTCGTCGAGGTTGACGACGCACACGAACCGGTCGGTGCGGCGGAAGGCGAGGACGCCGGGGGCCGAGTCGAGCCAGGTCATCGGGCCGTCGCCGAGGCCGGGTTCCGCGGCGCGCAGGCGCAGCGCGGCCCGGTAGAGGGAGAGCATCGACGCCGGGTCGGCGGACTGGATCTCGGCGGTGCGGCCCGCCCAGTCGGCCGGCTGCGGCAGCCACGGCTCGGCGCCTCCCGCCGGGCCGAAGCCGAAGGGCGCGGTGTCGCCCGCCCACGGCAGCGGCACCCGGCAGCCGTCGCGGCCCGGGTCGGCGCCGCCGGAGCGCAGGTACATCGGGTCCTGCAGCTTGTCCGTCGGGATGTCCTCGACCTCGGGCAGCCCCAGCTCCTCGCCCTGGTAGAGGTACACCGAGCCGGGCAGCGCCAGCGTGAGCAGCGCGGCCGCCCGCGCCCTGCGGGTGCCCAGCTCCAGGTCGGTCGGCGTGCCGAACGCCTTGGTGGCGAAGTCGAAGCCGGTGTCGGTCCGCCCGTAGCGGGTGACCGTGCGGGTCACGTCGTGGTTGCACAGCACCCAGGTGGCGGGCGCGCCCACCGGCTCGTGCGCGGCCAGCGTGGTGTCGATGGACGTCCGCAGCCTGGCCGGCTCCCAGGGGCAGGCCAGGAAGTCGAAGTTGAAGGCGGTGTGCATCTCGTCCGGCCGCAGGTAGCGGGCGAACCGCTCGGCGTCCGGCATCCACACCTCGCCGACCAGGATCCGCCGGTGGTCGTAGGAGTCGGCGATGCGCCGCCAGCCGCGGTAGATCTCGTGCAGGTCGTCGCGGTCGACGTACGGGTGCGGGGCGGCGGGGTCCTCGCTCAGGTCGGGCAGCGCGGGGTCCTTGGTGACGAGCGCCGCGGAGTCGATGCGCACGCCGCCGGCGCCGCGGTCGAACCAGAACCGCAGCACGTCCTCGTGCTCGGCGCGCACGTCGGGGTGGTTCCAGTTGAGGTCGGGCTGCTCGGAGTCGAAGAGGTTCAGGAACCAGTCGCCCGGCGTGCCGTCCGGATCGGTGGTGCGGGTCCAGGCGGGCCCGCCGAACTGCGAGGGCCAGTTGTTCGGGGGCAGCTCGCCGTCCTCGCCGCGTCCGGGCCGGAACCAGAAGCGCTCGCGGGCCGCGCTGCCGGGGCCGGCCGCCAGCGCCTCGCGGAACCAGGGGTGCGCGGCGGAGACGTGGTTCGGCACGATGTCGATGATCGTCCTGATGCCCAGCGCGAGCGCCTCGGAGACCAGCTTCTCCGCTTCGGCGAGCGTGCCGAACACCGGGTCGATGTCCCGGTAGTCGGCTACGTCGTAGCCGCCGTCGGCCATCGGCGAGGGGTACCAGGGGTTGAACCACAGGGCGTTGACGCCCAGCTCGGCCAGGTACGGCAGGCGGGACCGCACTCCGGCGAGGTCGCCGGTCCCGTCGCCGTTGCTGTCGGCGAAACTACGCGGATAGACCTGGTAGATGACCGCGCCGCGCCACCAGTTCTCGTCGGCCTCGGGCTGAGGGGTGTCTGCCACGTCAACGTCCTTTCGGGCAGGTGGGACCCCGCCGCCGGCCCCGATGGCGGGGATTCGGTGTGGGGCCGGCGGCGGAGTGCTGAGGGGTGGTGCGTAGTCGGGCGTGCGGTGCGTGCGTGCCGGTGCGCGCGGGGGTCAGCCCTTGAGGCTGCCGGCGGTCAGACCGGACATGATGTTGCGCTGGAAGAGCAGGAAGATCAGCAGGGTGGGCAGCGCCGAGATCGCCAGGGCGGCGATCAGCACGTTCTCCGGCACGCCCTGCGACAGCGAGTTGATGCCGATGTTGATCGGCTGCTTCGCCGGATCGGGCTCCACCAGCATCGGCCAGAGGAAGTCCTTCCAGACGTTCACCACGGCGAAGATCGACACCACGCCGAGGATCGGCCGGGACATCGGCAGCACGATCGACACCAGCGTGCGCAGGGGAGTGGCGCCGTCGATGGCGGCGGCCGCCATCAGGTCGTCCGGGATGGAGTCGAAGAACCGTTTGAGCAGGAAGATGTTGAAGCCGTTGGCGACCGTCGGCAGCCAGATCGCCCACGGGTGGTTGATCAGGTTGAAGTGCAGCAGCGGCAGGTCGAGCACCGTCATGTACTGCGGGATGACCAGCACCGTCGCGGGGATCATCAGGGTGGCGAGCATCGCGCCGAGCACGAGGTTGCCGAGCACCGGCCGCAGCTTGGACAGCGCGTAGGCGGCGCCGACGTCGAAGACCAGCTGGAAGGCGAGCGCCCCGAAGGCGTAGTAGAAGGTGTTCCAGAGCAGCTTGGCCAGCTTCAGCTGGGTCCAGGCCGTCTTGTAGTTGGACGCCTCGACCTTCTTCGGGAAGAGCGTCGGCGGGTTGTGCACCACCTCGTGCACCGACTTGAAGCCGCTGCTGACCATCCAGTACAGCGGTCCCACGAAGACCACGGTGAAGACCACCAGCACCACGGACAGCACCGTCCAGTAGGCGATCTTGCCCCTGCGGCGCGACAGGGTCGCGGACGAGATCAGCGTCCGGTTCTGTGGAGTGAACTCTGCCATGACTCTTGATCCGTCCTAGTCGCTGTTCCGGCTGAGCCGTGCGTACAGACCGGAGAATCCGGCCAGTACCAGGAGCAGGAAAAGGCCGAGCGCCGCCGCGCCGCCGAAGTTGTTGTAGTGGTAGCCGTACTGGTAGACCATGTAGACCACGGTCATCGTGGAGTTCTCCGGGCCGTTTCCGCCGGCCATCAGGAAGACGTTGGTGAATTCCTGCATGGTGGCCACGATCTGGAGCAGCAGCATCAGCGAGAGCACCAGCCGGGTCTGCGGGATCGTGACGTGCCAGATCTTGCTCCACAGGCCGGCGCCGTCCAGGTCGGCGGCCTCGTAGAGCTCGCCGGGGATGTTCTGGAGGGCGGCCAGGTAGATCAGCGTGGCGCTGCCCATGCTCATCCAGGTGGCCGCGATCACCACCGAGATCATCGCCGTGTGGGACGAGTCCAGCCATTGCGACGTGGGCAGGTGGAACGCCTTCAGCACGCGGTTGAAGAGCCCGTACTCCGGGTTGTAGAAGTATTTGAAGAGCAGCGCTCCGGCGACCGGCGGGAGCATCACCGGGAGATAGACCAGAATGCGCAGGTAGGCGCGCGCGTGCCGCAGTTCGTTCAGCAGGATGGCGACGAAGAAGGGCACCGCGAACCCGAGCAGCAGCGCGTAGAGCGTGAACTCCGCGGTGTTCCGCCACGCCGTCCAGAAGTACGGGTCGTGGTAGACGGTCTTGATGTTGTGGAAGCCCACCCAGCTGGTGACACCGCGCTTGGTCTGCTGGAAGCTCATGATGAACTCGCGGACCATCGGGTACCACGAGAAGAACCCGAAGCAGAGGATCGCGCCGACGAGGAACCCGTACGCCTGGACGTTCTGGCGTACCTTGCGGTTCAGCCCTTGCCGGCCGGGGCCGGCCTGCGGACCGGAGGGGCGCCCGGCGTGGCGCTTGGTCGTTTTCTCGGGGACGGTCGTCGCCGCCATGGTTGCTCCTCGACTGGAGAACGGTGCTGTGAGGCCCTCGTGCTGTCAGGTCCGCGCCGTACGGCGTGTGCCGTCGCTCACGGCGTACGGCGTACGGCGCGTGCCGCGCCCGCGGGGGCCGGTCGCCGACCGGCCCCCGCGGGGCTGAGCAGTTACTGGCCGGCGGCCAGCAGCTGGTTGGCCTGGCTCTCGGCGCTCGAGAGCAGCTTGCTGATGTTGGCGTTCTTGTCGCTGAGCACACCGGACATCACGGTGTCGAGCACGGTGTAGAGCTTCTGCGCGTTCGGCGGCTCGCCCTTCACCGGCACCTGGGCGTCCACGTAGGACTTGTAGTTCGCGACCGGCACGGTGGCGTACTGGGTCTTGTCCGCGGTGTCGGTGGCCTTGGACTGGCCGGTGAAGAAGAAGGGCTGCGGCAGGCCGACCGGGATGCCGTCGGTCTTGTTGCGCGCGTAGTTGAACTGGCCCTTCTTCAGGGTCAGGAACTTGAAGTTGATCCAGGCGATGCCGGCCTTGATCTGGTCGGGGCTGTCCGACTTCTTGAAGAAGTAGTCGTTGCCGCCCATCAGCGAGGTCTTGCCGCCGGGGATCGGCGCCATGCCCAGGTCGTTGTAGTTGGCGCCGTACTGCTGGACCATCAGCGGGATGTCGTCCGGAGCGGCCAGGTACATGCCGATCTGGCCGGCGCCCATCGCCTTCTGGCTCTCGCCCCACGCCTTGCCGGCGCTGGCCGGCATGCTGTTGTCCACCCAGCGCATGTCGTGGATGGTCTGCAGGATCGAGGTGGCCTCCGGGCCGTTGAACGACGCCTTGGAGCCGTCCTGGCTGACCACGTCGTTGCCCGCGCCGTACAGCGCGGAGGTCAGGTGCCAGCCGCCCTGGTTGCCGGCGCCGTACTCGAAGAAGCCGTGGATGCCCTTGCTGCCGAGCTTGTCCTGGATGGTCTTGGCGTCCTGGCGGATCTGGTCCCAGGTGGTCGGCGGCGAGTTCGGGTCGAGGCCCGCCTCCTGGAAGATCTTGCGGTTGTAGATCAGGCCCATCGAGTAGTTCGTGGTGGGCAGGCCGTAGAGCTTGCCGCTGTCCTTGAGGATGGACAGCACGTTGGGGTCGATGTCCTTGAGGTTCGGCACCGTCTTGTCGTTGACGTACGCCGTGATGTCAGCGGCCTGGCCGGCGTCGAGGACCTGGTTGAGGTCGGTGACGTAGCTGTAGAAGGCGTCGGTCTCGGACTGGCCCTGCAGCTGCGCGGTGAACTTGTCGGTGTCCTCGCAGGGGAACGTGTCCTTGCTCTTGATGGTCACGTTCGGGTACGTCTTGTTGAACTCGGCCACGTCGTCGATCCACTGCTGGCGCTCGGCCTTCTTCGTGGTCGGCGGCTCGCAGTCCACGCTGATGGTGACCTTGGTCTTGGGGTCCAAGGGAGTTCCGGCCGAGGAGCTGCTGGACGTGTTTCCTGGGTCGTCCTTCTTGCTGCTGGAACACGCGGCGCCGGTCAGCCCGATGCCTGCGACCAGCGCGACCGCCACCAGTCTGCGGTAGCCGATTCTGCTCATTGTTTAACCCTTCCCCTGAACCACTGCGCGTCGTTGGACTGCGATCTGGGACCCCCGTGGCACATGCTGCACATGATGTCCGGCGCTTGGCTGCGCCGCCGTCCCGGGTTGGCTCAACGTACTTAACCCGATAGATGTCCGCAAGATGTCGCGCGAATTTCGCAAAGACACGACTTGGTTACGACACGGAGCGTGGCACCGGTGTCGGCCGCGCCGCGCCCGTCACCGGGGTGTCGCGGCCGGTCACCGGCGCGCGGGACGGCCGGCGGGCGCCGGACGTGACGGCGCCGGGGCGGGGAGAGACTCCTCCCCGCCCCGGCGCCGGTGCTGCCGTGGAGCGTTCCCGCAGCCCGCGGGGTGCCTGGCCGGGCGGCCTGGCTACGCGTTCGCGCGCGCGTCCGGGTGCGGGATGCGCGCCGCGTCCCTGACCGGCCCGGTGGAGCCGCGCACCACCAGCTCGGGCTCGAAGAACAGCTCGTCGTGGTCGACCGAGGCGCCGCTGATCTCGCCGGCCAGCAGGTCCACCGCGGCCCGGCCCATCGCCTCGATCGGCTGGCGCACCGTGGTCAGCGGCGGCTCGGTGCAGTTCATCAGCGAGGAGTCGTCGTAGCCGATCACCGAGACGTCCTCGGGCACCGACAGCCGGCGCCTGCGGGCGGCCCTGATGGTGCCGAGCGCCAGCAGGTCGGAGGCGCAGATGAAGGCGGTGATGCCGCGCGACAGCAGCCGGCTGGCGGCGGCCTGGCCGCCCTCGAGGGTGAACAGCGCGTGCTCGACGGTCACCGACGGGTCGACCCGGCGCGCGGCGGCCAGCTTGCGCCGCGACGGCACGTGGTCCGGCGGGCCCAGCACCAGGGCGATCCGCTGGTGACCCAGCGAGATCAGGTGGTTCATCGCCTGCTCCACGGCGACCGCGTCGTCGCAGGAGACCCGCGGGAAGTCCAGGTGGTCGATGGCGGCGTTCATCAGCACGGTCGGCAGGTTGCGCTCGGCCAGCCGCGCGTAGTGGTCGTGCGGCGACTCCGCCTGGGCGTAGAGGCCGCCGAAGAACACCACGCCGGACACGTGCTGTTGCAGCAGGAGTTCCACGTAGTCGGCCTCGGAGACGCCGCCGGCGGTCTGTGTGCACAGCACGGGAGTGAACCCCTGCTGGGCGAGCGCGCCACCGACCACTTCCGCGAAAGCGGGGAAAATGGGGTTCTGCAACTCGGGCATGACCATGCCGACCAGGCGCGCGCGCTCTCCGCGCAGCTGGGTGGGCCGTTCGTATCCGAGCACGTCAAGGGCGGTGAGGACCGCGGCCCGTGTGGCGTCGGAGACTCCAGGCTTCCCGTTCAGCACTCGGCTGACGGTGGCCTCGCTCACCCCGACCTTCTTTGCCACCTCGGCAAGTCGTCGTGTCATGGCGTCGATTCTAGTACAGGAGGCGCAAGATTCTTGCGCCCTATTTGCGAGATCTCTGCAAGCCATCCAATTTTTGCGAAATCAGATCGACATATTGCTGACCTCTGTCGTTCATCCCTAGGGTGTGCGTCACCTCTCCAGCGACTCCCGCCAGAAGGGACCCCCCCACCCCATGAGCACCAGACGTCGCAGTGTGCCCTCCCGCATGTGGCTCGGCGCGGCGACCGCCGCCGCGCTCGCCGCGGGCGGGCTGGCCGTCACCGTGACCGCGCAGACCGCCAGCGCCGCCCCCACCGCCTCCTCGGTCTCGCCCTTCGCCGTCAGCGGCGGCGCGACCGTGCCCTTCACCGAGTACGAGGCCGAGGCCGCCGCCACCAACGGCACCGCCGTCGGCCCCGACTACACCCAGGGCACCGTCGCCTCCGAGGCGTCCGGCCGCCGCGCGGTCACCCTCGGCGGCCAGGGCAAGTACGTCGAGTTCACCCTGACCCGGGCAGCGAACGCGGTCGACGTGGCGTACAACCTGCCGCGCGGCGCCTCCGGCACCGTCTCGGTCTACGTCAACGGCGCGAAGATCGGCCAGAAGCTCCCGGTCACCGCCCAGTACAGCTACGTCGACACCGGGTGGATCGCCGGCTCCAAGACCCACCACTTCTTCGACGACTCCCGTATACAGCTCGGCCAGAACCTCGCCGCCGGCGCCAAGGTCAGGCTCCAGCTGGACGCCGGCGACACCGGCTCGGCCACCGTCGACGTGGCGGACTTCGAGCAGGTCGCGGCTGCCGCCGGCCAGCCGGCGAACTCGGTCTCGGTGGTCGCCGACGGCGCCGACGCGAGCGGCGCGGGCGACTCCACGCAGGCGTTCCGGCAGGCGATCTCCGACGCCAGAGCCCAGGGCAAGGAGGTCTGGATCCCGCCGGGCAACTTCAAGATCACCTCCAACCTGCCGGTGGACAACGTCACCCTGCGCGGCGCCGGCAACTGGTACTCGGTCGTGCACAGCTCGCACTTCATCGACCAGACCGGCGCCACCGGCAACACCAGGCTGTACGACTTCGCGGTCATCGGCGAGGTCAGCGTCCGCAACGACAACTCGCCCGACAGCTTCGTCACCGGCAGCCTCGGCCCGAACTCCGTGGTGCAGGGCATGTGGGTCCAGCGCGAGAAGTGCGGCCTGTGGCTGACCGGCAACAACACCAACCTGCTGGTGCAGAACAACCGGATCCTCGGCACCACCGCCGACGGCCTCAACCTCGACGGCAGCGCCCAGGGCGTCCAGGTGAGGAACAACTTCCTGCGCAACCAGGGCGACGACGCGCTCGCCATGTGGTCGCTCGGCTCGCCGGACACCGGCAACACCTTCGCGAACAACACCATCGTGCAGCCGAACCTGGCCAACGGCGTGGCGGTCTACGGCGGCAGCGACAACACCGTCAGCAACAACGTGATCTCCGACACCAACGCGCTCGGCAGCGGCATCGCCATCTCCAACCAGGCGTTCCTGCAGCCCTTCAACCCGCTGTCGGGCACCGTCACGGTCTCCGGCAACACCCTCATCCGCACCGGCGCGATCAACCCCAACTGGGGCCACCCGATGGGCGCGCTGCGCGTCGACTCCTACGACTACGCGATCAGCAACAGCATCCGGATCACCGGCACCAGCTTCGTCGACAGCCCCTACAGCGACTTCGAGTTCGTCTCCGGCGGCGGCCACGGCTACACCGTCAGCGGCGTCACCGTGGACGGCGCGACCGCCTCGGGCACCGGCACCGTGGTGGTCCAGGCGGAGACGCCCGGCTCGGCGAGCTTCAGCAACGTCACCGCCACCACCACCGGGGCCACCGGCGTCTACAACTGCTCGTACCCGGCGACCCTGCCCGCCTTCACGATCACCAGGGGATCGGGCGACAGCGGGTGGGACGGCCTGTGGGGCAACTGCTCGACCTGGCCGCAGCCCGGCGCCGGCAACCCCAGCGGCGGCACCAGCACCGGCACCACCAACGGCGGCACGAGCGGCGGCACCACCCCGCCGGCCGGCGGCAACCTCGCGCAGGGCCGGCCCGCCTCCGACACCGGGCACGCCGACGTCTACGTCGCCTCCAACGCCGTCGACGGCAACGCCACCACCTACTGGGAGAGCACCAACAACGCCTTCCCGCAGTCGCTGACCGTCGATCTCGGCTCGGCGCAGACCGTCGGACGGCTGGTGCTGAAGCTGCCGCCCGCCGCCGCCTGGTCGACCCGCACCGAGACCCTGTCGGTGCTCGGCTCGACCGACAACGGCACGTACAGCACGCTCAAGGCGTCCGCCGGCTACACCTTCAACCCGTCGTCGGGCAACGCCGTCACGGTCACCCTCACCCCGAAGAGCACCCGCTACCTGCGGCTGACCTTCACCGGCAACACCGGCTGGGCCGCCGCGCAGCTGTCGGAACTGGAGGCGTACGCCTCGTAGTCACCACGCCCGGTCCGGACTTCCGCGGACCGGACGGATCACGGGCGGCGGCTCCCCCCGAGGGGGCCACCGCCCTCGCCGTGCTCGCGCAGGTGCAGCGCGCGCAGGGCGATCTCGGTGGCGAACCGGTCGTCGGGATCGGTGAGCTGGTCGCCGAACGCCCGGTCGAGGATGCGCAGCCGGTAGCGCACCGTCTGCGGGTGCACGCCCAGCAGGTCGGCGACCTGGGCCGCGGTGCCGCGGGTGGTGAGCCGGATGCGCAGGGTGTCGATCAGCCGGCCGCGCTGGGTGGCGGTCAGCCCCACCAGCGGTCCGAGGTACTTCTTGGCGATCTGGTCGGCGAGCGCCGAGTCGCCGAGCAGCCACAGCGGCAGCAGGTGGTCCTCGCTGAGCACCACCGCGCCGTCGTCGACGATCCCCGACTCGGTGAGCGCCAGGGTGTGCCGGGCCCAGCGCAGCGAGTCCGCGGCCTCGCCGAGCGGCGTGGTCAGGCCGACCGCCGCGCGGCAGCCGCCGAGCGCGGCGTCCAGCGCCGCGCGCCGCTGCGGCGTGAAGGGGCCGGGCACCAGCAGGTGCGGCTCGGGGTCGGCGAAGTCCAGCAGGACGTCGCGGTCCAGCGCGGCCCGCGCGGGGTGCGCGTCGGGGGCCAGCGCGACGAGCGTGACCTCCTCGGGCAGCGGCCAGCCGGAGTGCTCGGCCAGTTCGGCGAGCGCGCTGCGGGCGACCGAGGTGCCGCCGAGGATGCGCCGCAGCAGCCGCCGGCGCCGGTTGTCCGGCTCCTCGCCCAGCTCCTCCAGCGCCTGCACGTAGCCCTCGCGGGACAGCTCGGCGAGGTCGCCCATGTAGGCGAAGAGGGCGTCGGCGAAGGTGAGCATGAAGGACGCGGAGAGGCTGTAGCGGCGCCCGACGGTGCGCACCCGGCGCAGCGCGACCTGGCAGCCGATGCGGTACGCGGCCTGCAGGTTGTCCAGACTGCGGCCCTCGTACGCCTCGAAGCGGCCGAACTGCCGGCACAGGTCGTCGCGCAGTGCGGTGGTGGCGGTGGGGGCGGCCACCCGGTCCACGAATGTGGCGATGCTCTGCTCGATCCCGATTTTGATCACCCGGGCGTTGGGGCCTTCGAGCAGCGGCCCGTATTCGGGTATCGCGGTGACGATTTCAGCAGCCATCTCTTTTAATAAACTGGGCAGTTCCGGGCGCATCACCGCGGCGAACTCCCGCGGGATCGGACCCGGAAGTTCCGTCTGATCCGGGGTCTGCCGCATGACGGTCATCCCTCCCCCTCCCCGGCGCCGCGCCGCGCTGGTGTGACCTCGCTGCAAGATAGACCAATCGTGCACGGAGCGCAGCACTCCGAACACGGAAACGTTGCCGGAGGCCCGCTGACTGGCCTGTTCCATCCCCGGGTGACCGGCCGGCGGTGCGCGGACGGCCGGCCCGGGGGGTGCCCCGCGGGCCGTTCGCGCCGCCCGGCGCGGCCCGCCGGGCCGAGCCCGGAGGGTCGTGGCGGGACCGTACCGCGCGCCGGGCGGCGCTGCCGGCGCCCGGCGCGCGATGCTCACTTGTTCACAAAAACGCCGGCCCCGGTGTTGTCCCGGTGACAGAAAAATACCCGGCGGTAAGGTCCGGCCGAGAATCTTGGCCTGGATTATTGCGCCCTCCGGTTACCCGTGCGTAACGTCCAGCTCCGCAAGGGCAACCGACCGGAATCGGTACCCAGCGTTCCAGGCAGTGAGTCGCAACCGAATTCCCGCCCGACGGCGAGAACCGCGGTTATTCAGGCACGCAAAGTCAAGGGAAGGAACAGCCCGTGCGCAAGCTCTCGACCCTCACCAAGAGCAGTCTCGTCACCGGTGCCGCGATCGCCGCGGCGGTGGGCATGGCGGCCTCGCCGGCCACCGCGGCCGGCACGTGGACCGTGGCCGGAGGCGGCACCTTCACCGGCACCTCGACCAACTCGGTGCTGACCGACAGCAAGACCGGCACCCAGCTGAAGTGCACCTCCTCGAAGGCCACCGGCTCCGCCGCCAACGGCACCGGCAAGTCCGGCACCGGCATCGCCTCCATCTCCGCCGTCACGTGGACCACGTGCTCGGGTCCGCTCGGCATCACCTTCAACGTCACCGCCCAGGGCCTGCCGTGGGCGCTCAACGCGGTGAGCTACGCCAGCCCGGTCACCACCGGCACGCTCTCCGGCGTCAAGGCCCACATCAGCGGCGCCGGCTGCACCGCCGACTTCGGCGGCGCGACCAGCGGCAGCGCCGCGACGATCGACGTCAAGTACAACAACTCCACCCACACGCTGTCGGTGCTGGGCACCGGCAACCTGCACGCGTGGAACGTCTCCGGCATCTGCCTGGGCCTGCTCAACTCCGGCGACTCGGTCGGCTACAAGGGCGACTACGCGCTGAGCCCGGCGACCCTGGTGCTCACCTCGCCGTGACCCGGCGATGAGCGCGGCGCACCCCGCCGCGCCCGCACCACAGCACACCGGCAGGGACTCCGGCTCCGTGCACCGCAGCCGGGGTCCCTGCCCGCGTCCGTCACCGAGTGAGTGCTCCCGGTCGCGGCCCGCCGCCCGGCACTCATCGGACGACAAAATTCCGCTTTTCCCTTGTCACCGGATGACAAGAAAACAGGGCTTCGCGAATCCGTCGCAGCTTCGGTTGTTCGCTCACTTGTCTGGGTTATTACCCGCACGTAATGTCCTGCCGCCGAGCCTGCCTTGAGGAGTTGTCGATGAGGGGTGGCGTGGGACCGCGCCGATCGGTGCGGCTCGTGGCCGTAGCCGCGGCCGCGCTGGTGGCGGGGGCGCTGCCCGGCACGAACTCCGCGGCCACCGGGTCGCAGGGCGAGCTGTCGCTCGGCTACACCTGCCGGTTCGTCTCCGGGGCGCAGGACGTGACGATCGCCTTCTCGCAGACCTTCCCGTCCACCGGCGCGGTCGGACAGCCCATCCGGCCGGGCGTGCTGAAGATGACGGTGGCCCTGCCGCGGGCCGGCGTCACCGCGCTGCTGCCGGCGGACACCGGCTCGGTCACCGCGGCCGGCGACCTCACCACACGGGTCGCGCAGGGCAGTTCGACGGCCGAGGCGGACTGGCCGGGGCTGGCCGCCGGCGACACCCCCGTGGCGGGCGCCGACGCCCTGCTGCTGACGTTCGTCGGCCAGGCGCCGGGCGTGAAGGTCACGGCGCCGGGCGACGTCGTCTTCTCCCCGCAGCAGCTGACCCTCGTCCTGCACCCGCTCGCGGCGCGGCCGCCCGCGTCCGGCACGCCCACCGCACCGCCGCCGAGCCCGACCGCCACATCGCCCGCGGGTCCGGCCGGGACGTCCGGCGCGCAGGCCGCCACGCGGGCCGCCGCGAAGACCGGCACCTCCACCGGCACGAAGACCGCGGGCGGCGCCGTGACCAGCACCGGCGCCAGCACCGCGACGACCACCTCGCCCACCGAGCCCGCCGGCGGCCTCACCGGCGACTGCACGCCCAAGGCCGGCCAGGACGCGGTGCTGGCCACCGTGCACGTACCGGCAGAAGCCTCCGGCGCCCCCGGCTCCGGCAGCCCGTCCGCGCCCGGCCCCTCCGCCTCCACCGGCGCGGGCGCCGCCGGCGACGCCACCGGTTCCGGCCCGTCCGCCGCCGCTCCGGGCCGGCGCACCGCGGGCAGCACCGTCGTACCGCTGGAGGCACCCGTCCACTCCGGGCTCACCACCTGCGGCAAGACGCCGCACGGCGACCCCGACCCCAAACGGCTGCCGCCGGTCAGCCCGCAGGCGATCGTGCTCCCCTTCCCCGGCGACCCGCCGTACCCCGACGGCCCGATGTGCGGGTTCGCGGTCGGCTTCGCCAACCAGTACAAGCTGAACGGCGCGATGATCGTCAACGACCCGCACGCCCACCCGGTGATGGCGGAGGTCAACGCCGGCCGCCGCAAGGTGCTGGACTTCACCAACGACTACGTCGAGGTCGACTCCGTGCTGGCGCTGAACCTCCCGCCGTCCTCCGCGACCTTCCTCACCTACGGCTTCATGCCCACCAGCGCGACCGTGCAGTTCGTGCCGCGCGGCCTGATGACCATCGTGCAGAGCGGCGACAGCTTCTTCGACCAGCCGATCCTCACCACCATCGGCGGCTACCAGGACATCCGGGTCCGCGACGTGAGGATCAACGGCACGCCCCTCGACGTCGGCCCGAACTGCCACACCGCCACCCCGATCGACGTGGAGCTCAAGGGCCGTGAGGACGACTACATCCCCGGCGGCGACGGCAAGCCCGACTACGACATCGTCAACGGCGGCCCGCTCGTCGACGACGACCTCGTCATCCCGCCGTTCACCGGCTGCGCGGCGCACGGCGAGAACCTGGACGCGCTCTTCACCTCCGCGCTCTCCGGTCCCGGCAACACCCTCAACCTCTCCCAGGGCAGGCTCTGCGACCCGATCAACATCCCGGAGCAGACCTGCCTGCCGGAGATCCAGATCCCCCCGCTGCCGCACCGGCGATGAGCACCCCGTCCGTACCGCCGCCCCGTCCCACCCACGTCGCCCCCCGGGAGGTGCAATGGGAATCGAAGTGATCGTCGAAGGTCTGACGAAGTCCTTTGGCAAACAGACCGTCTGGCAGGATGTGACGCTCACTCTGCCGCCCGGCGAGGTCAGCGTGATGCTGGGCCCCTCCGGGACCGGCAAGACGGTGTTCCTGAAGTCCGTGATCGGCCTGCTCAAACCCGAGCGCGGCCGGGTGCTGGTCGACGGCGTCGACATGGTCAACAGCCCCGAGCGGGACATCTACGAGGCCCGCAAGCTGTTCGGCCTGATGTTCCAGGACGGCGCGCTCTTCGGCTCGATGAACCTCTTCGACAACATCGCCTTCCCACTGCGCGAGCACACCCGCAAGAAGGAGTCGCAGATCCGCCGCGTCGTCATGGAGCGGATCGAGATGGTCGGCCTGGTCGGCGCGGAGGGCAAGCTGCCCGGCGAGATCTCCGGCGGCATGCGCAAACGCGCCGGGCTGGCCCGCGCCCTGGTCCTCGACCCGCAGATCATCCTGTGCGACGAACCGGACTCCGGCCTGGACCCGGTGCGCACCTCGTACATCTCGCAGCTGCTGATCGACCTCAACGCGCAGATCGACGCGACGATGCTGATCGTCACCCACAACCTCGACATCGCCTCCACCGTGCCCGACAACATGGGCATGCTCTTCCGCCGCGAGCTGGTCGCCTTCGGCCCCCGCGAGCTGCTGCTGACCAGCCAGGAACCGGTCGTACGGCAGTTCCTCAGCGGGCGCAGGGCCGGGCCGATCGGGATGTCGGAGGAGAAGGACGAGGCCACCATCGCCCGCGAGCAGCTCGACGGCGAGGGCATCGGCCCGGCGCTGCCGCCGCGGATCATGCCGCAGCTCGAACCCAGCCCGGGGCTGCCCGCCCGCCGCGCCGTGCAGCGGCACCGGGCCCGCGTCATGTCCATGTGGGACACGCTCCCCGCGGGCGCCCGCGAGGCGATCAGGACCGGGCTGACCCCGGTCCAGGGGGAGCCGGCATGACGGCGCCGCTGCGGGCGCCCGCGCCCCGCCCCGGCGCACGCCGGACCGTGCCCGGCACCGGGGCGCTGCGGCAGACCGGCCAGCTGATGACGCTGGCCGCCACGACCGTGCGCGACACCTTCCGCCGGCCGTTCCAGATGCGCGAGCTGATCGAGCAGTTCTGGTTCGTGGCGAGCGTGACGATCCTGCCCGCCGCGCTGGTGTCGATCCCGTTCGGCGCGGTCATCGCCCTGCAGGTCGGCTCGCTGACCCAGCAGCTCGGCGCGCAGTCCTTCACCGGCGGCGCCAGCGTGCTGGCCGTCATCCAGCAGGCCAGCCCGCTGATCGTGGCGCTGCTCATCGCGGGCGCGGGCGGCAGCGCGATCTGCGCCGACCTCGGGTCGCGCAAGATCCGCGAGGAGCTCGACGCCATGGAGGTCATGGGCGTCTCCCCGGTGCAGCGCCTGATCGTGCCGCGGGTGCTCGCCACCATGCTCGTCGCGGTCTTCCTCAACGGCCTGGTCTCGGTGGTCGGCACCCTCGGCGGCTACTTCTTCAACGTGGTCATGCAGCACGGCACCCCCGGCGCCTACCTGTCCAGCTTCTCCGCGCTGGCCCAGCTGCCGGACCTCTACATCAGCGAGATCAAGGCGCTGATCTTCGGCTTCATCGCCGGGATCGTCGCCGCCTACCGCGGACTGCACCCCAAGGGCGGCCCGAAGGGCGTCGGCGACGCCGTCAACCAGTCCGTCGTCATCACCTTCCTGCTGCTGTTCTTCGTGAACGTCGTGCTCACCGCGATCTACCTGCAACTCGTCCCGCAGAAGGGGGCCTGAGCGATGACCCTGATCGACGAGGACGCCCCCCGGGCCGAGCCGCCGCCCCCGCCGCGGCGCGCCCGGCGGCTCCCCTCCGGCAACCGCTGGCTGCGCTGGCTCGACGAGACCGGCGACCACCTCCTCTTCCACGTCGCCGCCGTGCTGTGGATTCCGCGCACCCTGCGCCGCTACCTCAAGGAGGTGCAGCGCCTGCTCGCCGAGGTCGCGTTCGGCAGCGGCGGCCTCAGCGTGATCGGCGGCACCGTCGGCGTGATGATCGGCATGACGCTGGCCACCGGCACCGTCGTCGGCCTCCAGGGCTACGCGGCGATGAACGAACTGGGCACCACCGCCTTCACCGGTTTCATCTCCGCCTACTTCAACACCCGCGAGATCGCGCCGCTGGTCGCCGGGCTCGCGCTGTCCGCGACGGTCGGCGCGGGATTCACCGCCCAGCTCGGCGCGATGCGGATCAACGAGGAGGTCGACGCCCTGGAGGGCATGGGCATCCGCTCCATGCCCTACCTGGTCACCACCCGGATCATCGCCGGGGTGGTGGCGATCGTCCCGCTCTACGGCATCGGGCTGCTCAGCAGCTACGCCGCCTCCCGGCTCGTCACCGTCTGGGTCAACGGCCAGTCGCAGGGCACCTACGACCACTACTTCAACCTCTTCCTCGCCCCCGAGGACGTCCTGCTGTCCACCCTGAAGGTGCTCGTCTTCAGCGTGATCGTGATCCTCGCGCACTGCTACTACGGCTACACCGCCAAGGGCGGGCCGGCCGGCGTGGGCATCGCGGTGGGCCGCTCGGTGCGCAACGCCATCGTGATCATCTCGATCACCGACTTCTTCCTCAGCCTCGCCATCTGGGGCGCCACCACCACCGTGCGAGTCGCCGGATGACCGCCACCGACACCCTTCCGCAGCCGGCCGCCGCGCCACCGCCACCGGCCGGGCCGCGCGGCGAACGCGCCGCCACCACCCGCCGCAGGACCGCCGGCATCGTCTTCCTGCTGGTCCCCGCGCTGCTCGCCTGGCTGGCCGTCGCCGTCTACGACAAGAGCTTCAGCGACGCCGCCACCGTCACCGTCCGCACCGGCAGCGTCGGCAACGAGATGCACCTGGGCGCCGACGTGAAGGTCCGCGGCGTCGTCGTCGGCCGGGTGGAGTCCATCCACGCCGACGGCGCGGGCGCCCGCCTCACCCTGGCCCTCGACCCCGGCCAGCTGCACCGCATCCCGGCCGGCGTCACCGCCCAGATGCTGCCCACCACGCTCTTCGGCGCCCGGTTCGTCGCGCTCGTGCCACCGGCCGGCGCCACCCCCGGCGGGCCCACGCTCGCCGCGCACGCCGTCATCCCGCAGGACCGCTCCGGCGACGCCGTCGAACTGCAGCAGGTCCTCGACCACGTGATGCCGCTGCTGACCGCCGTACAGCCGCAGAAACTCGCCGCCACCCTCGACGCGGTCGCCACCGCCCTCGACGGCCGCGGCACCCAGCTGGGCACCACCCTCGTCCAGCTCGACGGCTACCTGCGCCGGCTCAACCCCGAACTGCCCGCGCTCAACGACGACATCAAGCAGCTCGTCACCGTCAGCCACGTCTACGCCGCCGCCGCGCCCGACATCGTGCAGGCCCTCACCGACTTCACCAGGACCAGCGGCACCCTCGCCCAGGAACAGGCGAACCTCAGCACCCTGTACGGCTCGGCGACCGCCACCGCCCAGGACCTGACGACGTACCTGCGGCAGAACAAGGACACGATCATCCGGCTGTCCGCCGACAGCCGCGGCACCCTCGGCCTGCTCGCCGAGTACGCGCCCGCCTTCCCCTGCACGCTGCGCACCCTCGCCGACTTCGTGCCGGTGATGGACAAGGCGCTGGGCAAGGGCACCGCGCACCCCGGCCTGCACGTCGACGTCACCACCGCGCCCTCGCGCGGCCGGTACGTCGCGGGCCGGGACACCCCGGTGTACGACGCGAGCGGCGGCCCGCGGTGCTACCCCGTCCCGTACACCGGCCGCGGCACCACCCCGCTGGCCAACTCGCCGCAGGAGAACGAACTGGTCGACGAACTGCTGGCGCCGGGCCTCGCCGCCGACCCGCGGTCCCTGCCGGACTGGAGCAGCCTGCTCACCGGACCGGTCTTCCGCGGCACGGAGGTGACCGTCAGGTGAAGCGCCGCAGCCTGACCGGGCCGATCGTCAAGTCGCTGATCTTCGTGCTGGTCACCGCGCTCGCCACCATGGCGCTCGCGATCAGCATCGCCGGCGCCGGAGTCGGCGACACCGCCGGCTACAACGCCCGGTTCACCGACACCACCGGGCTGATCTCCGGCGACAGCGTGCGCATCGCCGGGGTCAGGGTCGGCCAGGTCGACTCCATCAAGGTCGTCGACCGCCGCTACGCCCAGGTGCACTTCTCGGTGCAGAAGGGCCGCACGCTGCCCGCGTCGACCACCGCGACCATCAAGTACCTCAACATGGTCGGCCAGCGGTACGTCGACCTCGCCCAGGGCGCCGGCCCGGTCGGCGGCGTGCTGCACCCCGGCGGCACCATCCCGCTGGACCGCACCACGCCGGCCCTGGACCTGACCCGGCTCTTCGACGGCTTCCAGCCGCTCTTCCAGGGCCTGTCGCCCAAGGACGTCAACCAGCTGGCCGGCGAGATCGTCCAGGTCCTGCAGGGCGAGGGCGGCACCGTCGACAGCCTGATCGGCGACGTCGGCTCGGTCACCACCACCCTGGCCGCCAAGGACCAGGTGATCGGCCAGGTCATCGACAACCTCAACTCGGTGCTCACCACCGTCAACACCCGCGAGAGCGGCTTCAACGACCTGATCACCACCCTCCAGCAGCTCGTCACCGGCTTCTCCCAGGACCGCGAGCCGATCGGCCAGTCGATCTCCGCGATCTCCCGGCTGACCACCAGCACCGCGGGACTGCTCGACGACGGACGGCAGCCGCTGAAGGACTCCATCGCCCAGCTCGGCCGGCTGTCGACCAACCTCGCCGACGGCAGCCCGCAGCTGGAGGACTTCCTGAAGAAGACCCCGCAGAAGTTCCAGGCCGTCGGCCGGCTCGCCTCGTACGGCTCCTGGCTCAACCTCTACCTGTGCCAGGCCACCGTCTCCGGAGTCGCCACCTCCGACGGCAGCAGGCCGCCCACCGGCATAGCCATCACCGAAGCGAGGTGCCGGTCATGACCGCCGAGACCCCGGGCCCGCGCCGCCGGCCGGCCCGCCTGCCGGGGCGGCTGCGCGACCGGCTGCCGGGCCGCCACGGCGCCGGCCCGCGCCGCGGGCGCGCCCCCGGCGCCGGGCCCGCCTCCTGGTTCCGGCTGCGGGACCGCGCGCGGCGCGGCCGCCCGCTCTTCCGCCCGCTGCGCGAACGCAGCCCGGTCGCCGTCGGGACCGTCGGGCTGCTGCTGCTCGCCCTGGTCAGCCTCGCCGTCTACGACGCCGACGCGCTGCCGCTGGTCGGCGGCGGCACCACGTACTCCGCCGACTTCACCGAGGCCGCCGGGCTGCGGCCGGGCAACGAGGTGCGGGTCGCGGGCGTCAAGGTCGGCAAGGTCACCGGCGTCTCCCTGGACGACGACCGCGTCAAGGTCACCTTCCGCGTCGGGCACACCTGGATCGGCGACGCCAGCACCGCCGCCATCGGCATCAAGACGCTGCTCGGCGAGAAGTACCTGGCCGTCGACCCGCTCGGCAGCCGCCCGCAGAACCCCGGCACGCGCATCCCGAAGAGCCGCACCACCTCGCCGTACGACGTCACGCAGGCGTTCGACGGCCTGGGGCAGACGCTCGGTTCGCTCGACACGCAGGCGCTCGCGGCGAGCTTCCGCACCCTGTCCGACACCTTCAAGGACACCCCGTCCTCGGTGCGCAGCGCGGCGACCGGACTGGCGTCGCTGTCGAAGACGATCTCCAGCCGGGACGCGGAACTCGCCGACCTGCTCTCCGGCAGCAAGCAGCTCACCCGGACCCTCGCCGACCAGAACGGCCGCTTCCAGGCGCTGATCTCCGACGGCGACCTGCTGCTCGGCGAGGTCCAGAAGCGGCGGGACGCCATCCACGCGCTGCTCGTCGGCACCCAGGACCTCGGCGTCCAGCTCAACGGGCTGGTCGCCGACAACAACCGGCAGCTCGCGCCCACCCTGGACGCCCTGGACCGGGTCACCACCGTGCTCGACGCCAACCAGTCCAGCCTCGACAAGGCCCTGGCGCTCGCCGGCCCGTACTACCGGCTGGTCGGCAACACCCTCGGCAACGGGCGCTGGTTCGACAGCTACCTGTGCGGCCTGGTGCCGAAGGACTACCTGCCGAAGGGCACCCCGCCGGCCACCGGCTGCATGCCCCCCAAGGCGACGGGAGGCGCGTCATGAGAGCGGCGCTCGGCCGGCTCAGGTCCGGCACGCGGTGGCCGCGCGGCTCGGCCGGCTCCGCGGGCTCCGGCGACCGGCCGCTGCGGCGGGCCCTGGCGCTCGGCACGGTCCTCGCGGTGGTCGCCGCGGCCGCCGTCACCGCCGGCTTCGTGGCCTTCGGCGGCCCCGGCGGCCACCGCGTCACCGCCTACTTCGACCACACCGTCGGCGTCTACCCGGGCTCCGACCTGCGCGTCCTCGGCGTGAAGGTGGGCACCGTGGACAAGATCACCCCGCAGGGGAGACAGGTGAAGGTCACCCTCACGCTCGACCACGGCGTCAAGGTCCCGGCCGGTGCGGGCGCGGTCGTCGTCGCCCCCAGCGTCGTCGCCGACCGCTACATCCAGCTGACCCCCGCCTACACCGGAGGCCCGCAGCTGAAGGACCACGCGGTCATCCCCGCCACCCGCACCGCCACACCGGTCGAGGTCGACCAGCTCTACGACAGCATCACCCAGCTCAGCAAGGCGCTCGGCCCCGACGGCGCCAACGCCACCGGCGCGCTCTCCGACCTGCTCGACACCGGCGCGCGGAACCTCGACGGCAACGGCAAGGCCATCGGGGACAGCATCGCCCAGCTCGGCAGCGCCTCGCGCACCCTCAACGGCCGCAGCAGCGACCTCTTCGCGACGCTCTCCTCCCTCCAGTCCTTCACCGCGATGCTCAAGGCCAACGACGGCAAGGTGAAGGCCGCCACCGACCAGCTGTCCACCGTCACCGGCTTCCTCGCCGACGACAAGGAGAACCTCGGCGGCGCGCTGCGGCAACTGTCCACCGCCCTCGGCCAGGTGAAGACCTTCATCCAGGACAACCGCGGCCGGCTCAAAACGAGCATCGACAAGCTCGAACCGATCACCCAGACCCTCGTCGACCAGCGCGCCTCCCTCGCCGAACTCCTCGACACCGCGCCGCTGGCCGCCGACAACCTGCTCAACGCGTACGACCCGAAGACCGGCACCCTCGAAGGCCGCGCCGACATCAACGAGCTGAGCATGGGCGGCAGCCTCACCCCGACCGCCGCCGCCCCGACGGGCGCCGCCGCCACCGCGAAGCGCGCCGCGCCGCCCGGCCCGCCGCTCCCGCTGCCCGCGGTCGGACCGGTCTACGGCTCGGTGCGCGGCTCGAAGGGAGCGGCCCGATGACCCGCCCGCACGCCGGAACCCGCGGCGCCGCGCTCGGCGCGACCGCGGTCGTCCTCTCCCTCGGCCTCGCCGGATGCGGCTTCGGCGGCGTCCAGGACCTGCCGCTGCCCGGCGGCGCGAACCTCGGCGGCCACCCCTACACCGTCAAGGCCACCTTCGCCGACGTCCTCGACCTGGTGCCGCAGGCGTCGGTGCGGGTCAACGACGTCGCGGTCGGCCGGGTGAGCGGCATCAGCCTCGCCGCCGACGGCTGGCACGCCGTCGTCACCATGAAGGTCAACGGCGAGGTCACCCTCCCCGCCAACGCCTACGCGCACCTGGAGCAGTCGAGCCTGCTCGGCGAGAAGTACGTCGAGCTGTCCGGGCCGCCCGGCAGCGAGCCCGCCACCGGGCGGCTGCGCGGCGGCGCCGTGATCCCGCTCGCCCGCACCAACCGCAACCCCGAGGTCGAGGAGGTCTTCGGCGCACTGTCCATGCTGCTCAACGGCGGCGGCATCCAGCAGCTGAAGACCATCAGCACCGAGCTGAACAAGGCGCTGACCGGGAACGAACCGCAGGTCCGCGACATGCTCACGCAGGTCGGCACGCTCGTCGGCGACCTCGACGCGCACAAGCAGGACATCACCGACGCCCTCGACGGCGTCAACCAGCTGTCCGCCACGCTGGCCGCCCGCGACCAGCAGATCGGCGCCGTGATCACCGGGCTCAGTCCCGGCCTGAAGGTGCTGGAGCAGCAGCGCGGTTCGCTCGTCACCATGCTGCGCTCGCTCGACACCCTGTCCGGAGTCGCGGTGGACACCGTCGACAGGAGCAAGGACGACATGGTCGCCGACCTCAGGGCGCTCGCGCCCACCCTCCAGCGCCTCGCCGACTCCGGCCGGGACCTGCCCGACTCCCTCCAGGTGCTGCTCACCTACCCGTTCACCGACCAGGTGCTCAACGGCGTCAAGGGCGACTACCTCAACGTCTACCTCGACCTGACCGCCGCGCCCGGCACCCGGATCGTCCCGGCGCTGCAACCCGGCGACAGCACGTACCCGGATGTCGGCCCGACCCCGACGCCGACCGACGAGCCCGCGCAGACGCCGGCGCACAGGACGCGGGCGACGCCGTCCGGTGCGGCCGCCAGCGCCGCCGGCAAGGCGGCGGGCGCCTCCGGCGTCACGCGCAGGACCTCCGGCGGGTCGGCGCTGCCGCTGCCGCTGCCCCCGGTGCTCACCGCGGGAGGCCGCTGATGCTGACCAGGGCCACCGTCGCGAAGAACATCGCCTTCCTGCTCGTCGCCGTCCTCGTGCTCGGCTACATCGGCGTGCGGTACGCCGACCTCGGCCGCTACGTCGGACTGCGCGGATACTACGACGTCACCGTCGAACTCCCCGAGGCCGGCGGCCTGTTCGAGCACGCCGACGTCACCTACCGTGGCGTGTCCGTCGGCCGTGTCGGCCACGTCGGCCTCACCGACACCGGCGTCGAGGCCACCTTGCGGATCGACGACTCGGCGCCGCGCATCCCCGACCGCCTCAAAGCCGTCGTCGCGGACCTGTCCGCGGTCGGCGAGGAGTACGTCGACCTGCGGCCCAGCGCCGACGACGGCCCCTACCTGCACGACGGTTCACGGATCGCCGAGGCCGACGCGAGCGTGCCCGCGCCGGTCACCAACCTGCTCACCAGCGTCGACGCGCTCACCGCCTCCGTACCCCTCGACTCCCTGCGGACCGTGGTCGACGAGTTGGGGCAGAGCTTCGGCGGGCAGGCCGACAACCTCCAGTCGCTGCTGGACAACAGCAGCCAGTTCATCTCGGCGGCCGACGCCAACCTGCCCGGCGACACGCAGCTGATGACCGACGCGCGGACCGTGCTGCGCACCCAGGCCGACGAGGGCGACGCCATCAAGTCCTTCGCGTCCAGCGCCGACCAGCTGGCCGCCCGGCTCGACTCCTCCGACACCGACCTGCGCCGGCTGATCACCGCCGCACCCGGCGCGGCCGGACAGGTCACCGCGCTGCTGCGGGACGTCGGACCCGACCTCAGCGTGGTGCTGGCCAACCTGCTGACCACCTCGGACGTGGCCGTCACCCGGCAGAACGGCATCCAGGAGTTCCTGGTCAAGGTGCCCGCCGTGGTCGCGGCCGGCTCCACCGCGGTCACCGCGCACGGCGTGCACCTCGGCATGGCCGTCACCTTCTTCGCCCCGCTGCCCTGCACCTCCGGCTACGGCGGCACCGCCTACCGCAACGGCCTGGACACCAGCGCGCCCGCGACCGCCTTCGACACCGCGGCCCGCTGCACCTCGCCGGCCTCCTCCGGCCGGGACGTCCGCGGCTCGGCGAACGCGCCGGGCGGCGGGGCGGTGCCCGCACCGGTGCAGCCCGGTTCCGTGCTGCCGACGGCCGCCGGCGACTCCGGGGGCTCCGGGGACTCCGCCGCGTACGGTCCCAGCGGCGCGCGCACGTACGCCGCGCCCACCCTGCCCGGCGCGCTGGGCCTCCCCGCACTGCCCGCCACCGGCCCCACCACACTGGCCGGTCTGCTCGGACTGGGGGACCCGCGGTGAAGCGCCCCGACCGCGGACCGCTCGCCTGGGCCGCCGCGTGGACGGCCGCCGCCGTGCTGCTCGCGGTCTCCGGCTGGATCTACGCCGGCACCCGCGGCGACGGCGCGCTGCGGTACGGCAAGGCGCGCGACGCGGTACTCGCCGCGGGGCAGCGGGAGATCGCCCGGCTGAACACGGTGGACGGCGGCCACGTCGACCGCGACCTCGACGGGTGGCTCGACGCGACGACCGGTCCGCTGCACGAGCAGCTGTCCCGCAGCCACACCGCCGACGCCGGCTCGCTGCTGGCGTCCGGCACCTCGACCAGCGGCTCGGTCACCGACGCGGCGGTCACCGAACTCGACACCCGGGCCGGAACCGCGCGGGTCATCGCCACCGTGCAGGTGCGCGTGACCCCGGCGGCAGGGACCGCCACCACCGACCGCAAACGCTTCGAGGCGACCCTGTCCCGTACCGGCGGCGCCTGGAAACTGACCGCGCTCACGGCCGTCCCGGTCGGCACCAGTTGACGCGGGCCAGGGGAGGAGACGGCGCATGAGCACGGCGGAGGAGACCGAGCGCGCGGAGACCGAGCGCGCGGAGCTGGAAGGTGTCGCGGAGCCCGAGGGTGTCGCGGAGCCCGAGGCCGTGGCGGGGGGTGCGGCCGGGCGGCTGCGGCGCGTCGCGGCGTGGCCGCGGCGGCGGCTCGCCGCGGTGGCCGCCCTGGCGGCGGCGGCCCTGCTGTCCGGCGGACTGCTCTACGGGGCCGCCGAGTTGCGGGACCCCGCGGTGAGCGGCAACCACGCGTTGACCGACTCCGCGGCGACCGACCAGGTGGCGGGCGAGGTCAGCAACGCGCTCAGCCGGATCTTCGCCTACACCCCCGACGACACCCAGTCGACCGCCCAGGCCGCCGGCGACGTGCTCGACGGCGCCGCCGCCACGCAGTACCAGGCGCTGTTCGGGCAGATCAGACAGCAGGTCGCGAGCCAGCGACTGACCCTCACCACAAGGGTGGTGCGGGCCGGCGTGGTCTCGCTCACCGCGTCCCGCGCCCGGCTGCTGGTCTTCCTCGACCAGACCGCCCAGCGCGCGGGCGGCGCCCCGACCAGTGCGGCGGCGCAGCTCGCGGTGACCGCCGAGTTCAAGGGCGGGCACTGGCGCATCACCGAACTCACGGCCCGGTAGGGGAGAGGCACATGACACTGCACGAGCGGGTCGCGCCGGAGTCCGGGGCACCTGACGAAGCACCTGACGCGGCGCTCGGGGACGCGCCCGAGGAGACCGCCGGGGCGCCGGCCGCTCCGGCCGCTCCGGGCACGAGGACGGCCGGGCGGCGGCCGGCGCCGCTGCTGCTCGCGGCGCTGGCCCTGGTGCTCGCCGCGGCGGTCGCCGCCGGGCTGACCGGCTGGTCCTGGTACGGCGCCGCGCACGACGGCGACGCGTCCTTCGCCCGCACCCGCGACGCGGCGCTGGCCGCGGGCGAGCAGGCGGTGCAGAACATGAACACCCTCGACCACGACGACCTCGACCACGGCCTGGACGTCTGGGAGTCCAGCACCTCCGGCGACCTGCACACCCAACTCGTCCAGGGCCGGGCCGACTTCGAGAAGCAGGTCCGGCAGGCGCAGACCGTGAGCACCGCGAAGGTGCTGTCCGGCGCGGTCACCGAGCTGGACGCCAGGACGGGCCGGGCGAGCGTGATGATCGCGCTGCGGATCACCGTGGCGGCGCCGAAGAGCGCGCCGTCGGTGAAGGAGAGCCGGCTGCTCGGCGAGCTGACCCGCACCGCGGCCGGCTGGAAGCTCAGCGCCCTCGGCCAGGCGCCGCTCGGCGACAGTGCGACCGCGACCGCCACCCCGCAGCCGTCCGCCGGCCAGTAGCCGCTCCGCGAGAGGACCGTCCGCGCCATGTCGACCACCCGCCACCTGATCAACCGGCAGCGCCGGCTCGCCGCCGTGTCCGCCTCCCCGCGGACCCGCACGGTGCGGACGGCCGCCGGCTCCCGTACCGCCCCCGCGGCGGACCAGGCGACCGCCCCCGCCCCCGTACCCGTGCCCGTGCTCGTGTCGGAGTCCGAGGCCGAGTCGGAGCCCGACCTCGTGACCGCGGCCGGTGAGGCGCCCGCCGCCGTCCGCGCCCGGGTGCGTCCGCGCCGGCCGTCCCGTACGGCGGTCGTGGCCGCGGCGCTCGCGCTGCTGACCGTGCTGCTCGGCGGCTTCGCCGCCTGGGCGGCGGCCAGGGCCTCGGACCTGCGCGACACGGCGGCCACCGGCAACACCGCGCTGACCGACACCGCGCGTACCAGCGAGGTCAAGGGCGCGATCGCCCAGGACGTCGACGCGGTCTTCTCGTACGACTACGCCGACACCGCCCGTACGGACGCCGCCGCCCGGAAGATGCTGACCGGGAAGGCCGTGCAGCAGTACGCCGCGATGCTCGCGCAGGTGCGCGCGCAGGCCCCGGCGCAGAAGCTGGTGCTGACCACGACCGTCACCGACTCCGGGGTGGAGGCCATCGACGGCGACCGCGCCCGGGTGCTGGTCTTCGCCGACCAGCGGAACACCAGCACCGCGGCGGGCGGCGGCAGCACGTACGCGGCGGCGATGTTCGCGGTGGACGCGGTGCGGCAGGGCGGGACCTGGAAGATCGCCTCCCTCGACACCTTCGGCTGAGGCGCGCGAGCAGGCACTATGGGGGCGGAGCGGCACCGCATCCGGCGGCAACACCTGCGAAACGGTGTGGTGCAATGCTCCTGATCCCCCGTCGCGGTCGTCCGCGGGGGAGGTGGCCTGACCGGCAAGGATGGATGGATATGGACAAGCAGCAGGAGTTCGTTCTCCGCACCCTGGAGGAACGGGACATCCGCTTCGTTCGGCTGTGGTTCACCGATGTGCTCGGCTACCTGAAGTCGGTCGCGGTCGCCCCGGCCGAACTAGAACAGGCGTTCGACGAGGGCATCGGTTTCGACGGCTCCGCCATCGAGGGCTTCGCCCGGGTGTACGAGTCCGACATGATCGCCAAGCCGGACCCCGGGACCTTCCAGGTGCTGCCGTGGCGCGCCGAGGCCCCCGGCACCGCCCGGATGTTCTGCGACATCCTGATGCCCGACGGCTCCCCGTCCTACGCCGACCCGCGCTACGTCCTCAAGCGCGCCCTGGCCAAGACCTCCGACCTGGGCTTCACCTTCTACACGCACCCCGAGATCGAGTTCTACCTGCTCAAGGACAAGCCGCTGGACGGCGGCCGGCCGACCCCGGCCGACAACTCCGGCTACTTCGACCACACCCCGCAGAACGTCGGCATGGACTTCCGCCGCCAGGCCATCACCATGCTGGAGTCGATGGGCATCTCGGTGGAGTTCTCCCACCACGAGGGCGCGCCCGGCCAGCAGGAGATCGACCTGCGCTACGCCGACGCGCTGTCCACCGCGGACAACATCATGACCTTCCGCCTGGTGATGAAGCAGGTCGCGCTGGAGCAGGGCGTGCACGCGACCTTCATGCCCAAGCCGTTCTCCGAGTACCCCGGCTCCGGCATGCACTCCCACCTGTCGCTCTTCGAGGGCGACAGGAACGCCTTCTACGAGTCCGGGTCGGAGTTCCAGCTCTCCAAGGTCGGCCGGTCCTTCATCGCCGGCCTGCTCCGGCACGCCGGCGAGATCTCCGCGGTCACCAACCAGTGGGTGAACTCCTACAAGCGGATCTGGGGCGGCTCCCAGCGCACCGCCGGCGCCGGCGGCGAGGCCCCCTCGTACATCTGCTGGGGCCACAACAACCGCTCCGCGCTCATCCGGGTGCCGATGTACAAGCCCGGCAAGACCGGCTCCACCCGCATCGAGGTCCGCTCCCTGGACTCCGGCGCCAACCCCTACCTCTCCTACGCCGTCCTGCTGGCCGCCGGCATGAAGGGCATCCAGGAGGGCTACGAACTCCCGGCCGGCGCCGACGACGACGTCTGGGCCCTCACCGACGCCGAACGCCGCGCCCTCGGCATCGAGCCCCTCCCGCAGAACCTCGGCGAGGCCATCACCCTGATGGAGCGCTCCGAACTCGTCGCCGAGACCCTCGGCGAGCACGTCTTCGACTTCTTCCTGCGCAACAAGAAGCAGGAGTGGGAGGAGTACCGCTCGCAGGTCACGCCCTTCGAGCTGATGAAGAACCTGCCGGTGCTGTAAGCGCAGGTCAGCGGGGTTTTCGCCGCTTCGCGCGCTGCGGGGCGACGGCTGCCGGCCGTCGCCCCGCAGTCGTGTCTAAGCGGCCTGGGCCGTCTGTGGGCCGTGAGGCGTGACGGCGGGGCCCGCCTGGGCCGCGTACATCGCGTCGACGGCCCGCCGCGCCCGCCCGTCGCTGCTCGGCATCAGGTGCGTGTACACACGGAGCGTAAAGCCCGGGTCATCGTGTCCGAGGTAGTGACTCAGGGCCTTGACGTTCTCCCCGGCGGCCAGGAGGACCGACGCGTAGAAGTGGCGCAGCGCGTGCATTCCGTCTTCGCGGGACGCCTCGTGCCGCTTTCCCTTCTCCGGGGCCGGGAGCACGCCGGCCGCGGTGAGCGCGGGCTTCCACACCCGCGTGTTGAAGTCGGTCCGCCGCACGGCGCCGCCCCCGTCCAGCCGAGTGAAGAGCAGCCGTTTCCTCACCAATGGCCCGTCCGGCAGCAGCCACGGGAGTGTGACTTCCACGGGCGGGTACTTCTCGGTGTGCTCTTTGAGGACCTGCGCGACGTGGTCCGACAGGGGCACGTCCCGTTCTTTGCTGCGCTTCGGCAGACCGAAGACCAGGTGGCCATTGGCGACCTTGACTTGGCAACCCACATGCAGCCAGCCCGTGTCGTGGTTCACGGTGTCAACGGCCAGGCCGAAGATTTCGCCCTGCCGCAGACCGCATCCGCCTCCCAGGTCCACCATCGCCCGGTACTGCTCCGGCAGAGCTTGCCGGACGGCGAACACCCGGCCAGCCGTCCACGGTTGTACGCGCGGCGGCACCGACCGCGGAGCCCGCACCGACCGGGCACGGCAGGGATTGGCGGACAGGTGCTTGTCATCCACGGCAGCACTGAACACCGCGGAGACGCTGGAGAAGATGACGCGACGATACGAGGACACAGGCAGCACCTTTTCCAGCGCGCTGGCCCACTCCCGGATGTGCGACGGCTGGAAGGATCCCAGAGGGCGCGAACCGATGTACGGGAAGGCGTGCAACCGGAGTTGAGTGGACACCGACGTCCGCGTCGTGACGTCGGTGGTCTGGCTCGCCAGCCACTTCTCCCCGTACTGCTGGAACGTGGTGCGGCCGGCGGCGGGGTCGATGTACTGCCCGCGCGACATGTCGGCCTCGATCTGCGCGAGCCACTGTTCGGCCAGACGCTTTTGCCGGTCGGGGAAGCTCTTGCTCTTCTCGGTGCCGTCCGGGCCGATATACCGGGCCCGATAGCGCAGGCCGGTGCCGTATCGCTCGCTCTTCACGGGGCGCCCGATGCCGTCCGGGCTGCTCTTGTACCAACGGTCTTGGATGTGGCCTGCCATGTGGGGCGACTCCTTGCAGACGCACCGCGGCCGGTGGCGAGCCTCAACGCTCGCCACCGGCCGCGGTGCGTCGGTGGTGGGTATTGGGTTCTACGGAACTTGTCAGCGGGGAGTCGGTGGACGCGGGTCCAAGTGGTTGGATGCCGCGATAATCCGTCCATGCTGATGATGAGCTACGGGTCGGGGAATGTCTTCAGACGGACGACGAAGCCGAAGGTGGGGCTGGCGATAGCCAACATGCAGCCCGGATGGGCCGTCGTTGTGGAGCGTGCTGAAGACGAGCGACCTGGCGACTGGTACGTGCAGGTGCTCTTGCGCAAGGACAACACGTTCCAGTTGGAGTACCGGGACGGGGAGCCCAGCCAGCACTTCCAGACGCGCACCGTCTCGCGCGAGAAGGTGATCGACGCCGTGGTCGGCTGGGCCAAGAACGACCCAGCCTGGAAGGAAGCCTTCATGTGGAACAACATCGGGGCTGAGTTCGAGTAGCACGTGGCGCCGTGAGCGAAACGCGAGAGGTCGTGCGCTTAGCGCGGTCCGATCTAGGCGGCTTGGATGGTCTGTTCGATGATCCAGGCGCGGACGGCGTCGGGGTCGTAGCGCAGGTGCTTGCCGACGCGGAATCCGGGCGGGCCGGTGCGCTTCTTGCGCCAGGCGTAGAGGGTTTCGACGCTCGGCAGGCGCAGGAGGGTGGCGAGTTCTTCGGGGGTCAGGAAGTGATCGGGGAGTGCGGGCACGCGGGGCTCCTCAGGTCTCCGGTCCTCTTGCCTTCCAGGTCCGCCACATCCGCCACGCCGCCACGCCCCAGGTCAGAGCCTCGGATGTGTGGCGGATAGCGGATGTGTGGCGGATAGGTGCCGCCACACCGGGGGTGTGGCGGCACCGTTGCGGCCGTGCGTTCAAGCAGGGGTGCCGGGGGAGTGCGTGGCGGTTTCCCGCGTCACCGTGGCGGATCCGGGAAGGGTTTCCGCCACGGATTCATGCCCCCTGACCTGCGGCGTGGCGGACGTGGCGGATGTGGCGGATTCCTGGGGGTGGGGGGTGCAGTAGCGCGTCCAGGCGTCGGCGAGGTCTTCGGCGTAGTAGCCCTTGGGAAAGCCTGCCGAGGTGCGGATGCCACGGGGCTTGATGGGCTTGTTGGCTCCGGTGACGTAGAGGCTGAGCATTCTCGACAGCCCCCTGGGGGTGAGGGGCTTGCCCTGGTAGTCGCCCCAGGGGGCGTCGTCCATGGCGTTGAGGATTTCGAGGATGACGGCGGTGGGCATACGTTCGGCTCCGCAGAACACTGCCTCGCGCAGGTCGGTGAGCAGTCGGATTCCGAGCGAGGCTTCGTCGTCTTCCTGGGCGGCGTTGACGAGTTCCAGGCAAGCGGCGCGGGCCCGGACGGGCCAGGTACCGCCGGCCGCGTCAGCGATGGCGAGCAGAGGTTCCCACACGTCCGCGGGCCTGTCGGTGACGCCTTCGGGCAGCTCCGGCCACGTGTTCTCGATCGAGGGCCGGGCGCTCTCCGCCCATCGGGCGAGACGATCGCGAAGCGCGTGACCCTCCGTCTCGTGGATCCGCTGCCGGAACGGCTGCACCCGCTCGTTGGGCGCCCGCCGGCGCATGCGGATGATGACCGAGCGCGTGAGGATGGTGTCCGGGAGCGAGCCGAGTCCGGCCATGGCGACCGCGCAGTACGAAGGGAAGGGCTGAACGGTCTGGTTCGAGCCGTCGCCCACACACCGATAGGTCACCCCGGAGCGTCGGTGACCGGCGTTGAGGAATCCGCGCAGTTCCTCGTTGTCGCCCGCCTTGGGTCCGAAGACGGTGTCGATTTCGTCGAACAGGATGGTGGGGCGGCCTTCGAGCCCGGAGACCGCTCGGAAGAGGGCGGCCGGGGACGCGTTGACGGCGACCATGGGTTGGGGGACGAGGGTCTCCACGATCTCCAGCGCACGGGACTTTCCCGATCCGGGTTCCGGGGACAGGAACGCGAGTCGGGGCGTGGAGTCGAAGCAGTCCAGCAGGTGCGCGTGCGCGTCCCACAGCGTGACGGCGACGTAGGCGGCTTGGCTGGGAAAGATGTTGAACCGGCGGTGGAATGCCTCGACCTCGTTGAGCAGGTCGAAACCGTGGTCGTCGGTCATGCGGCCTGCCTCCTTTCGGCTTCGGGGTGGCGCAACGGGCGTTCGGGACCGACGCGAGGGGTCGGGGCAGAGAGCAGAGGGGACGCCTTCGGCGACGACCTTCGGCGCACCACCCGCCACGGGAGCTTCGGTCGGTTCGGCGTGGCGGGGGCCGTCGGGGGTATCGGTGAGGCTTTTCAGGCGGGGGGATCGACCCCGGGCGCTGGTCATGACGCTGCCTGCCGGGGGCGGGCGGTGCGGATGGCGTAGTCCAGGGCGCTGCGGATCGTGGTGCGGCACTCGGACGCCGGCAGTCCGGCCGACTCGCCCCCCGCCTGAAAAGCCTCCTCGACTGCCGTGCGGTCCAGGTCGCCCCACGCCACGAACCGGCCCACCGCACGCACCGCGCGCAGCAGTTCGGCATTCCGCCCACCCTCGCCGGTCGCGGCGACGGCGGACACCTCTCGCTCGAACACCACAGCGGCAAGACGGGGCGCGTCGCGGGGCGCCGTCGGGCGGATTGGGGTCGTGGCGGGACGCTGAGGGGCCGTCAGGGCGCTTTGGAGCCATTTGGGCAGCTTTGCAACCGGCGCGTCGCACAGGACCGTGTACGGGCCCTGAGGGACGCGACTGCCCGGGGCGACGACCTGTCCGCCCCACGCGCGGGTGTCCACCCGTGGGGCGAGGGTCCCGGCGGTGTTGCCCAGCCGGACCCCAGCCGGGACGGCGAAGTACAGGTGTCGTCCGCCGCGCGCGGTCCGGATCGTACGGGTGGCGGGGACGGGCTTGCCGGCGCGCTCGCAGAGCGCAGAGAAGTTCGTCGCGCCGTCAGGCGTGCCCTTCTCGTCTGTCGCCTTGACCGTGTCCAAGTCGACCACCAGCAGCCCAGCCGGGCCCGTGGCGATACCGACATTGAACGGGCCCGCGGCCCAGCAGCGTTCGATCCGGGCAGGGTCGGTGGTGGCCCGCCGCTCGAACGTCCGGTGCCCGTGCGCGCAGTCCCCGGTACGGGAGCAGGTGCGCTCTCCGTGCAGCGCGGGGACCTTGCTCCCCGGGTGCAGCGGGATCACAGGCCAGCCGCGCCCGGCGGCGCTTAAGGCCGCCGCGAGCAGCGCAGATTGGTCGGGATGGGCCATGCTGGACATCTCCAGTTCCTTTGGTCGGGTGCTGGCGTGGGGCGGTCTGCGGACTTTGGCGAGGCAGCAGACCGCCCCGTTCGTCGGTGAGCGGGGGTCAGGCCGAATGGCAGGGCACGCACGTGCCGAGGGATCGGGGGATGACGTAGCCGCGATCGAGGCGGCATGCCGGGCAGGTGCGGCGGGCCCGCATCGCGGCGTCCAGGGCCCGCCAACGCGCGGCGGTCATCGGGCGGACGGGGCGGGCCCGGGCACGGTCGTAGAGGAGAGCGAAGCGGCGCCCGCGTCGCCACCGGATCTCCGCGACGGGGTCGTTGCCGCCGGGCCGAAGCCCTGCGGCGCGGAGTTGCCGGCGCGTCATGAGTCCGTCGGGGGCGAGGCGGTAGGGGTAGACGGGCAGGGTCACAGCGTCTCCGTTTCTGGACGCCGGGCGGTTACTGTGCGTGCAGGGAGGGAGGCATAGGGATGCCCGGGGGCCCGTGTTTTCGGGGGTTTCCGCAGGTCCGAGAGGCGCGCCTCCCTGACTCCCTGTGTGGGTATCAGTACTGATCAGGTCGGGGAGGAAGGGTCAGGGAGGCGGGTAGGGAGTTCTCCCTGCCTCCCTGACGACCTCCCTTACTCTCCGTCACTCTCGGCGGCATCCTCGGTGCCGCTGTCGCGGCGGTCGATCGCCTCGCGGACGAGGTTCGCGGACACGACCATGACGCCGGACTTGTAGGGCGCGGCGCCCGCGGCGGTGAGTACCGCGGTGAGGTCCTGCGCGGTCCAGCGGGCGTAGACGGCGGGGTTCAGGGTCGCCAGTCCGTGCCGGACCTCGTCGGTCCGCATCCGTGTGGCGTCTCCCATCACGGCGAGGATGTCCGCGAGGTGGTCCACGGTCTCCGTTTCGTCGTCCTGCGCGGTGGTGCGGGTGTCGACGCCGGCGCGCCGGGCCTTGATGCGCTCGGCGAGTTCCTTGGCCTGGTCCTCGTCGATGTAGTGCGTCCGGACCGTGATCGAGGGCTGTCCGGGGGCGAGCTTGATGCCGTCACCGGCGACCACGACGACACCCTTGTCGAGTCCCTGCCGGAGCTTGTGCGGTGCCGCTCCGGCGTCGACGGCGTTGTCTCCCAGCGCCATCCGCGCCTGCGACTCGGTGCCGAGTACCAGCGAGGAACGGATGTGGTTGCCCTCGCGGGAGCGCTTGGGCAGGTTCTCGTTCGTCGGGTCCTGAGTGCCCTCCCAGATGGTGACGTTGACCGCGCGGCCCTGGTCGTGGATCTTCTTCACGGCCTGGAAGTAGCGGCTGGTGGCCTTGCTCCCGCCGTAGGGCGCGCCGTACCGGACGGTGCCGTTGTCCGTGGTGTACGACTCCCGGGCCGCAGACCCGTACGCGACCTGCGCTTCGTCCACGATGATGACCAGCGGCGGGAACGTGTTGCCGGAAGGGGCGAGCAGGCGACGGTTCATCTCCTGCACGCCTGCTTTGACCATCTCGGTCACGTCGATGACGTGGTCATCGGTCGGTCCCTCGATCAGCACTTCCGCGATCCCGGTGAACATCCGCCAGTCCCCGATGCCCTTGAGATCGCCGATCCAGAACCGCACCGCGACATCGTGCGCCAGCCACAGGGCCAGCGCCCGGAGCGAGGCGGTCTTGCCCTGGTTGGACAGGCCCGTGATGAGCATCATCCGCTGATACAGGCTGATCAGCGCGGTGTCTCCGCGCAGGTCGACACCCCAGGGGGCGCGGCCCTTGATGTAGTCGGCGGTGATGTCAGGGTCCATGACCAGCGGCGACGGGCCGATCGGCTCATCCAACGCCCCCGAGTCGGCGATCCACGCGCGGACCGTGCGGGCGGCCGGCGCGATCGACAGATGCACCTCATGCTCATGGCGGCCCAGGTTCTCCGCGAGCTTGCGGCGCCGGTTCAACACTTCCTCCGTGGACGATCCGGAAGGAAGCGTGATGTCCACTTCCACGCCGCATCCGGCGAGCACGATCGGGGAGAGCATGCCCGCGCCGTTGTCCTCCATCGACTTGATGGCGTTCCGCAACGGGGCGATCCCCAGGTCGCGCAGGGCCTTGACGACGATCGAGGGGGTGACCGGTTCGCCGTCGCCCCGCTCCCGGGCGGGAAGCGCCCACTGCGGCGCCGCGCCGCGCAGGCGACCGACGTTCCACAGACCGAGGAAGGCGGCCCAGGGGGCGAGGAACAGGGCCGGACCCCACACGATCGTCACGATCAGCACGGCCCACCGGATCGCGTCGATCGTGACCATGATCGGGGCGAGCACAAGGCCCGGGTCCTTCTCCGCCACCGCCAGCAGCATCCCCAAGCCCAGCAGTCCGCCCGCGGTGGTGGCGGTGCCGACCACCAGGGCTTTCGCCGCGCGGCCCGGCATGGTCAGCATGTCCATCCGCCGCTGGTGACGCGCGGCCCGGAACTGCCGTCCGCGCTCCTCCCATTCCTTCGCCTCTTCACTGTTGCCGGCGGCTTCGGCGATCCGCATCATCCGCTCATACCGCGCGGCGCTGCGGCCATCCCAGGCGCGCTTAGCCAACAGCCCCGCACCACCCGCGACATACGAACCGTGCCGGGCCACCAGTCGGGCACCGGTCTTGGTCCGCTCATGCGTGATGACGTGCCGCGTCACACCCACGGCACGCCGCACCCGCACCCCGTAGTCCGGCCGAACCGGGGTCGGAGTGGGAGTGTCGTTGGGGATGACGACGCCTTCCAGCACCGGGCGCGGCTGGTCGTCGCGCTTGGTGAAGTCGGTTATGGGTCGGGGGCGGTGTGTGTTGATGTCGATGATCTCAGTCATGCTGGGGTCTCCTGCTTCCTGCATGGGGAGCGAAGGGCCCGGGGTGGCCGGTGTCTTGGCGGATGTGCGGCCACCCCGGGGCAGGGTCACGTGCGGGCCGCAGCAGCGGCCTTGTCTGCGCGCTCACGCGCGGCCTTGAGAATGCGGTCCAACTTGCGCTGCAAGTCGGCGAAGTAGACGTCTTCACCGGCGAGGCTGCGCTTGGCCATACGGGCGACCAGCCATGCGACCTTCGCGGCTTCCGCACCGGTCAGGGGCGGGTCGTCGGGGTGGGTGCGGATCATCGGCGGCCACCACCGGAGCGGACGTCGCGCCAGATGCCGTAGACGACCAGGACCACGATCGCGGTGCAGCCCGCGGCGATGGCGAGCGCGACCGCGGCGAACGCGACCGTGATCATGAGCATGGAGCCGCCCGCGCAGATCGCCAGCCACTTGCCGGCCGTGGCGGCCGTCGAGGGCTGGACGATGACGGGCGGGGGCGGGGTGGGCTGCTGGGCCTGAATGATCTGCTGGGCTTGCAGCGCGGCGAGGATCGCGGCGAACTGCTCACCCTGCTTCGCGGCTTCGACGGCTTCGGCCGAAGCTGCGGGGAGGTCGGTCATGGCGGGTCTCCGGTTCTCACAGGGCCGCCGCGCTGGACTGCTGCTGGTCGGTGTCGACCAGGTGCAGCGGCGCGGGGGCGGGAAGCGGATTGAGGGTCAGGCCGTGCGCGTCGAGCAGCGCGCGCAGGCGCGGGACGCCGATACCGAGCGCGGCCAGGACCGCGCGCTGCGACAGCGGCGCGTCCGCGCCGGTGCGCAGCTCTCGCAGGTGCGCCAGCAACTCGTCATCGGTGCGCACCGGGCGGGCGGTCTTGCCCGCGCCCGGGGCTTGCCGGGGGCGTCGCGGTCGCGGTGCGGGCGACGGGTCGACCGGTGCGGCCTGCGGGGTCGCGGGGGTGGGAGCGGTCGCGGGCTGACCAGCCGGAACGGACTCGACCGGCGGGACTGTCCCGCCCGCTTCCGGGGCGGTGACGGGTACGGGGTCGGCGAGCGTGGCGGGTGAGGCGAGCGCGTCGTGTACCTGTCGCATCAGCGCGCCGAACGCCAGCAGCGCAGCGGTGGGCGGTACTGCGGCCACGACGTAGGCCAGGGTGTGCGCGTGCGCACCGACACCGGAGATGTTCAGCGCGATGGAGCCGCCGCTGCCGGTGACGGTCAGGCCGATGGCCCACCAGTCGGTGCGCGCGGTGAGCGAGGCGCGCAGCAGCAGTAACTCACCGGCGACGATGAACAGGTCGAGCGTCGCGGGCCAGGCCCACGCCCGGGCGGGCGAGGTGGCCAGGCCGTGCGTGGCGGCGACCGACTGTAGGTGCGCGTAGGACAGCCAGAACGCGGCGGCGGTCAGGGCGATGATGACCCCGGCGGCGGCCATCGTGAGGATGCGCGGTGCGGTCTTCATGCCGCCACCCCCCGGCGGCGCGGCCGGCGGACCGGCACGGCCGGACGCGGGGTCGGGGCGAGCCGCAGCAGCTCCGGCATGGTCTGGCCGATGGTCTCGACCGCGAGCGCGGTGGTGCGGTCGTACAGGCCCGGGTCGTCCGCGATGATGTCGCGGGCCGCGGCGAGCCGGGCGGCGCGCTCCTGGTTGCTCTCGCCCTCCTGCCCCAGCCACAGGTCCAGCGGGGTGCCGAGGGCCAGTTCGAGGAAGTCGGTGGTGCTGGTGGCCCGGTGGGGGCCGATGAAGTCAGGCATGGGAAGCGTCTCCGAACGGATGCGAAGGGGCCCGGGGTGGCCGGTGTCTTGGCGGATGTGCGGCCGCCCCGGGTGAGGAGGTTGGGTCAGAGCAGGGTGATCAGCAGCGCGGCGACCAGCAGCCACAGGTGGTGGAAGGACCGGTCGAGCGCGTAGGCGCCGGTCCCCAGGTGCGCGGCCGTCGAGCCGTCCCCGGTGACCGGGTGCGCGGGATGCGCCGGCGTGCCGAGGTCGTAGAACTCAGCCTTACCGGTCACCCGGGCCAGGGCAGCCAGGGTGCTGCGGCGGTCGGCCCACCAGTGCGAGAGCGCGTCCACGCCCATCCCGGCCAGCAGACCGAGCAGCGACAGGCGCAGGCCCAGCAGCGCGGCCACGGGCAGCAGCACGATCAGCTTGGTGGCGGTCAGGGTGGCCACGTGCCGGGCGTCGGCGAGGCGGCCCGGCCAGCCAGGGCGGCCCTTGGCAAGCGCCTGAGCGTGCGTCTGCACCCAGTGATCACCCACGGAGTGAGCGACGTACAGCGCGGCGAACACCGCGGCGAACGTGCCTGCGGCGGCGCTCACCTGCCACTCCCGTTCTCGGAGCGCTTGTTGGCGTCGGCGACCTTCCGGGACAGATCGTCCCGTTCGGCCTCTGTCAGACTGACGAACACAGGTCCTCCTAGTCAGGTACCTGTAAGCGGCGTCTGGGGTGCCACCCGGACGCCGCACTCATGAGGGACGCTCCTGCGGCCCCACGCCGACCACCGCCACAACCGGCGCGATGGACGACGTGCAGCACAGGCTGCAAACGCGCAGCTCAACAGCCGCGCAGACCGCCTTTTCGACTCGGGGAGGCGGGGCCCACGTATGGAGTTCTCAAGCAACGAGCGCTTCCTTCGGACCCGTCTCACGGGGCCCTCCGGACGCACCTGCGCATGGCGGTGTGGTTCACCCGGAGAGATCCGGGCGACCCTGCGGCCACAACCAAGAGACTGGACCGGTGGACCGGTCCAGTCAAGTCCCGCGCATCCAACGCCACTCCGCCGAACGGGTGTTAGTGCAGGTGAGAGCGCGTCAGATGGGCAGAAAAAAACCTGGACCGGTGGACTGGTCCAGGTTCACGTGCCGGGCATTGGCTCTACATGGGGTAGGTCTCGACCTGCTCGAAGTACTCGGCAGGAGTCGCGCCTTCCTCGCAGACGAGTGCGCGGTGCTCCGCGTCGTAGGCGATGTGGAGCACGACGGCGACAGCTGTCGGACCGTCAAGTCCCAGGTGTTCCGCCTCGACCTCGGTAGCCAGGCGCACCGTGGTCACATCCTCGCCCTCGACCGGGAAGCGTCCCGTGGAGCGACGGACGTAGCGGGTCGTTCCTTCGGTCAGCGGGGCGGCCTGGCCTAGCCGCGGGGCCTGCTCCGCGATGTCCGGCGGGAACCACGCCTCCGTGTAGCTGTGCGGGGTGCCGTCGGGGAGCTGCTGCACGCGCACCCGGCGGAGCGCCTGCACGCCTTCGTCCAGACCGAGCGCGCCAGCGACGCGTTCCGACGGTGTGGCCCAGTCGGGCGTTCCCACCCGCAGGAAGGGCATGCCGCCGGTGACCCGGGCCGATCCCGCGCGGCGCCCGCCGGCCGGGCGCGCGACGGGAACCTCGGTGACGACGAACCCCGTGCCCTGGCGTGCCTCGACCACCCCATCGGCGCGCAGAACGTCCATGGCTTTGACCGCCGTCGCCCGCGACACCGACCACTGCTCGGACAGCTCACGCGTGGACGGCACCGTGGCGCCAGGGGCAAAGTCGCCCTCAGCGATGCGGGCCCGCAGAGATTCCGCGATCTCTTCGTACTTGAGCGTCGCCATACGCCCTCCCAGGGCTTGCCGTACTGGACTGGTCCACCGGTACACACGATACTGCCACCATGTCGAACCTAGAGCTGGCACCCGAGGTCGAACGCTTCTACTCCGAGACCGTCGACGAGAGCGAGCGTCTGAGCATCGCTGCAGATGGACGACTGGAACTGATCCGCACGCAGGAGCTCCTGCGCCGGTACCTCCCGCCGGCGCCCGCCAAGATCCTGGACGTCGGCGGCGGCCCGGGAGCCCACGCGCGGTGGCTCGTCGAAGACGGCTACGAGGTCGACTTGGTCGACCCGATCGCGCGGCATGTCGAGCAGGCGTCGAGCATCTGCCGCGCCTCGATCGGAGACGCCCGCCACCTGGACGCGGCGGACGACAGCTACGACGTGGTCCTGCTGCTGGGCCCGCTCTACCACCTGCCCGACCCTGCGGACCGCCGGCAGGCACTGGCCGAAGCCCGCCGCGTCGTCCGCCCCGGCGGCCTGGTCGCCGCAGCAGCAATCAACCGCTACGCATCACTCTTCGAGCACGCGGCCCTGGCCCACCTGCACACCGAGCGGATGCAAGCCTCCATCTCCGAAATCCTCCGCACCGCCACCTACGACGGCAACCGCGGCTTCACATTGGCTTACTTCCACCGTGCCGAAGAACTCGCGGACGAGCTTTGTCAATCGGGCCTGAGCGAAGTAGACGTGCTCGGAATCGAGGGGCCAGCGTGGTCGCTGCTCAAGGCTGTCGAGAATTACTCCGAGGGGCTTTCAACTGAATCGCTATTCAATTCAGTACTCGCGGCGGCTCGAATCGCCGAGTCGCATTCGGAACTACTCGCCGCGAGCTCGCATTTGCTCGCAATGGGACGATGTGGAATGTGATAGAGCCGGTTCGCGCGTAGTGCTGGAGGGATCCCCAGGGGCTTATTTCTTCGGGGGAAGTCTTGCAATCTTGCTATGCGCGAACCACAGTCTTTTTAGTGCCATGAAGACGGTCATCACCAAGTGAAGAAAAAGAAACGTGAGAACGCCTGTCCAGGCTGCTCCGACGGGCTGTGTGGACTTATGGGTCACGCTCGCAGCGACCATCGCAACGACTAGAGTAAGTCCCACGATGACGGACCAACTCACATTCGCAAACAGCTCTTTAACCTGTACTACCAACTCGTGATCGCGAGTCAGTCCCTCGTCTCTTTGCACTCTTAGACTCAAGGTGAAAACGTTGGTCAATAGGCCGAACAGTAGGCCCGTAAAGATGCCAATCCCACCTACCAGGCGAGACACATCCAGTAGCTTGAAGTGCTTAAAATGGGCCATAAAGGAACACGTCAAAGCGATGGCCAGTGGCGCAATAACAAAGGCGATATAGTCGGAGACCATCACCTTGTCCGTGGTGTTATTCCGATACGTCCTGAAGTTGGCGCGAATGATGTCACGGACATCCCATTTGGCGCTCATTGTGGCCCTCCCCCACGCGGTGGGTCCGAGTCACCGCTGCCAGGTGTCCCGGGTCACCCCCATGAGGTCTAGTGAAGCACCTGCCTCTGACAGTACCGCCTCACGGAACACGGTGTCGCTGGGTCGTACGCCCCCTGCATCTTCAAGCTGATACATGAAGCGAGGGAAATCTCGACCCACGACGATCCGCCTCGACCGTCCGTCACGTTCAATCTCCAGGTGCACCTCATCGGCTTCGGGTATGCCGGAGATTGAAAATACGGTTGATGCCGGAAGCTCCTTCTTGAGGGCTCCGCCCAGCCACCATTTCGGGAGTCGTGTTCCGCGTCCTGATTTGGAGATGAATTCCTGTGCGCGAACGCCTACGCTGCCATCGGAATCCGAAACGTGTGCCACGAACTTGATTTCTTGTAGTTCGGATTCATCGATGAACGCCTTCCAAGCATCCGTATCCTGCAGTGGGGACCGCTCTAGGGTCAGCCTCTCAGAGTCGTACTTCTCGCGGAACCAGTCATAGAAAGAGTTCCAGAGTGATGTAATGGCCGAGTTGTGCCCTACGACTTCCGTCGCCCATAGGGCCCGATCCCCGGCTGTCGGTACAATAAATGCCTGCCGCATCGGATATGTCGGGGCGTCCGAATCCTTTATGCTATAGGTGTCGTCGCCTGTGTCCTTATCTACCACCTTGCCGGTTGATCCGAATCGGCCTGACTCGACAGTTGGCCAGATGATCCGGTTTTTGGTAGAGGAGCGGCTTAGGCGAATGTAATGCTCGCCCTTGTCGAGGGAAACGCCTTTGGTTCCCATTTGATTTTCAAGGAAATTTTCCAGATCTGCGAGAAGGTCGGCTCGGGACGGCGTAAAGCTCGCAACGTCTCGGAATGCGTCCTTCTTGTTGAGCTGTCGAATCCTGAGCTCGTATATGCAGAACTGGTGGCTGGGCATCGGCGCTTCTCTCCGTGTCAAGTGAGTGCACGGAGTCTACCCACTTGGACGGCTATAGGTGCGAAAACCGCTACATCTGGTGCAGGAAGGGAGTGCGAGCTCTCTGTGCAACCCGGATCACGGGAGCGCGCCAGCGAGGGCGTAAACCTGGAGGGTGGAGCGGCGGTGGCTCTAGCACGCAGGTTGTGGGGCCGTCTGTGGGCCGTGCGAAGGTGGCCAACGTTGACCGATGTCGACCGGTGACGAGTGTTCACTTGCAGGTCAGAGGGGGTCATCGGGCCGAAGGCGCAGGCCGCTTGGCGGGGGTGCAACTTCCTGCGCAACAAGAAGCAGGAGTGGGAGGAGTACCGCTCCGAGGTCACCGCCTTCGAGCTGAGGAAGAACCTGCCGGTGCTGTAGCCGCACCCGCAAACCCCGGGCCGGCGGCCGGCGATGGTGGACCGCCGGCCCGGGGTCAGTTCGGCAGGGCGTCGTACTGCTTCTCGGCCAGGCCGCTGACCTCGGCCCGTTCCGGGGACGTGCGGGCGTAGACGCGGGCATAGAGGAAGACGTCGCCCAGGGACGCGGCGGCCTTCGCCGAGGTGTGGCCGAGATCGTCGACGGCGGGGACGAGTTCCCCGAGGCCGTGGATCGCCGGCAGGGCGAACGTCGTCGTCGGCTTCGCGGCGTCCCGCCAGTTCCCGGTCACGCTGAGGTACTCGCTGCCGGCGCCTTCCGCGGAGGAGAACCTCACCAGCCAGATGTCCTTCTGGGTGCCGTCGGCGTCGAACCAGCCGTGCCGGACCGCGGTGGTGAAGCCGCGGGAGACCAGAAGATCCCGCGTCGACGCGCGGTTCTTGCTGGTGTAGAAGGCGTCGAGGAACTCGTCGAGGTTCATGACCCCGGTCCTGGTCTGGGTCCAGGGCCGTGCGCCCGCCGGATACGGTACGAGCAGCGCCATCAGGTCGGCCCCCGGACCGGACGCGCCTGCCACCCGCGCGTCGGCCGAAGCACCGGCCGCCCGCCCGATCCGCGCGTTGCCGGTGACGGAACACGCCGCGAGAAGTCCGAACAGAGCCGCGAGGGACGCGACGCGGGCAAGCGGGATGCGCATGGGGTGACTCCGAGAGGACGAGACCGGCACACTCGCCCCGAACTCCCGCGCCGGACCACCCCGGGCTCCCGGGGTCTCGGTCGAACACGTGTGGGACGCCGCGATGATCGTAGCGGCCACCGCCCCCGGCGGACCTGGGGGTGGCCCGTCCCCTGTACCCGGAGTCATCCCCTGGCGAGATCGGCGACGAGCGCGAAGCCGCGACCTGACTCGTCGTCTGCGACGTCGGCACGAGCCCGTCCGTCGGCGCCCGCCTAGGATGTCTAGAGATCACCAGGAAGGACGTTCGATGACGACCGCGGGCAGCAACCGGGAGCCGAAGTACCGGCGCATCGCCGGTGCGCTCAAGCAGGGCATCGAGGCGGGGCGGTACGCGCCCGGTGACCGTCTGCCGGGGGAGAACGACCTGATGGCCGAACATGGGGTCGCGCGGATGACCGCGCGTCAGGCGCTCGCCGTGCTGCAGGCCGAGGGCCTGGCCGAGGCGCGCAAGGGCGCCGGGGTGTTCGTGCGCGAGTTCCGTCCGATCAGGCGGCGCGGGATCCAGCGGCTCGCGCGCGAGCGGTGGGGGTCCGGCCGTTCCGTCTGGGGCACGGACGTGGGCGACCGGGACCTCGCCGTCGAGGTCGTCGAGGTCGCGGAGAAGGACGCTCCCGAGGCCGTTGCCGGAGTGCTCGGCGGAGCCAGGACGTGGGTGCGCGACCGCCGGTTCGTGCTCGACGGCAAGCCGGTGCTGCTGTCGGTGTCGTACTACCCGGCCGCGCTCGTCGCGGATTCGGCGATCACCCGGCATGACACCGGCGCCGGCGGCGCCTACGCCCGCCTCGCCGAACTCGGCCACGAACCCGTCCGGTTCCGCGAGGAGATCCGCTCGCGGATGCCCACCGCCGACGAGGCGGACCGGCTGCGCCTGGCGGCGGGCACGCCGGTCGTCCTCGTCTGCCGGACGGCCTTCACCGCGGACGGGCGGGCCGTCGAGGTCAACGAGATGGTTCTTGACGCCGGCTCGTACGTGCTGGAGTACGAGTTCGAGGGTTGACCCGCAGCCGCCGGCGCGGTGTCAGCAGCGGCGCAGGTGGTGGACGACGAGGCGGCCGTCCGTGAGGGCGTCCGCCCGCGCCGGGCCGGCCGCCGCCCGGGTCGTCGGCAGGCACTCCGTCAGCCCGGACCTGCTCATGCCAGGCTCCCGGCGTCCGCCCCGACCGGCCAGGGGACCGGGGCCGGCGGCCCCCCTCGTGCCGCCGGCCCCCGGCGGGGGTTACGCCCCCGCCGCCGGGCCCTCCTGCGCGGTCCCGCCCCCGGACCCGGCCGCGGACCCGCCCGCCGGGGCGCCCGGCTGGCGCGGGACCAGCTGCTTGACCTGCGCGTCCCCGGCCGGCCGCTCCTTGGACTCGGCGAACCGGCGGCTGTTGCGCTGCCGCTGCTCGTCGAACCACTCGCGGCCCTCCGCCGCCACCGCGACGAGGATCCGGGACGCGGTGGAGATGCCGGACGCCTCCTGCGACAGCTGCAGCAGGTGGCGCAGGTCCTCGTACGCGTGGTGCCGGATCGTGGTGAAGTTCTCCACCTTCAGCCGGGTCTCGTGGCTGCTGTCCCGCTCGATGACCAGCTCCTCGCTGAGCATCAGCTCACCCTGCTCCGGGTTGCCGCGGATCGACCCGTCCGGCAGGACCGTGACGGTCTCCCGGTGGCCGGAGCGGCGGTCGGTCAGCTGGATGCTGGCCCGGTCCACCTTCACCGACGAGATCGACTCGTAGCGCTGGGACGTGTCGGACCTGCCGTGGTGGGTGCCCTCGGCGAAGTCCAGCGTCCACGTGGCCAGCCGGATGCCGCGCTCGGTCATCACGTAGAGCCGGACCCGGTAGACGGAGTACCGCATCGGGCCGTTGAACACCCGCGCCCGGCGGGCGTCGTCGCCGGCCTCCAGGACGAAGAAGTCGTAGACGACCTGCTGCGGGCGCAGGTCGTACTGGGCGAGGGCCTCGCCGCGCAGCCACCGCGTGTCGTAGTTGAGCCAGCGGCCCATCTCCCAGTCCTTCGGCTGCTCGGCGTCCAGGAAGGCCCGCCACTCGTCGTACGCGCCGCGCTCGCCCGCCGCGTGGGCGTCGATCTCCTCGCGGTCCACCGTGCGCCGCAGGTGTTCGTGGCGGAACGGCACCGCGCCCTTGGCGCCCAGCCAGCCGCCGCCGGCGCAGAGCACCGCGGCGAGGGCGGTGGCCCCCGCGTCCTGACCACCCGCCGCCGAGCCGACCGCCAGCACGCCGATCGCCAGCAGCAGGAGCCCGCCGAACCACCCGGCATGCATCGCGAGCGACACCCTGCTCCGGGGCCCGTTGCCGAGCCCTCCCTCCCGCCACAGCCGCGCGGCCTCCCGCGCGTAGCCGCGGACCAGCCAGTCGAGACCGTACGGGTCGGCGTCCGGCCCGTACGTGTCGGTGAGCGTCAGCGTCAGGTCGTCACGCGTCACCGCCGACGCGGCCCACCACGCGTTCCGGTCCTCGTTCTGCCGCGGCTGCGCCGCGAAGTGGTCGGTGACGATCTGCCCGACGGCGGCGGCGAACTCCGCCTGCGGCCCGGCCGGGACGCCCGGGTCCCATTCCGGCAGGAACGGCACGTGCCGGCGGCTGATCGGGCCGCCGTGCTCCCGCCAGAAGTCCTCGACCTTCGCGCGCTGCCGCAGCCACGCGCGGTCCGGTCCGAAGCGCAGCGCGCCGGCGCCGCCGGCCGCGCACAGCAGCAGGCCGACGAGCGCGGTGCCGACCGAGCCGCGGAAGGCGGCGGGGACGCCCTCCACCAGGCCCGCCAGCAGCAGCAGTCCGCCGGCCACCGCCATGGCCTTGAACCGCCGCTTCAGCACCACGCCGACCTGCTGGACCCGCACCGGCGGCAGCGGCTCCGGCTCGAAGAACAGGGGCACCCGCTCGCGGCGCCGCCCGTCGAGCCGGTGCTCCTCGATGTCCTGCCGTTCGGCCGCCGCACCGCGCTCCCGGGCGATCTCCGTACCGAAGTGCCGCAGGTGGTCGCGGAGTTCGCGCTGCCGGTCCTCGGTCAGCGCGGCCGCGGCCGTCTCCGCGGTGCCGCCGCGGCGGGAGGACAGCTCGTCTGCCGGGTCCGCGTCGGAGGGGCGCCCGAACGCCTCGTCCAGCATCGTCATGACGACCCGCAGCGCCTGCCCGAACGGGTCCCGGCCGAGGTCGCCGGCGAGGCGCTCGACGGCCCGCAGGCGCTCCATGTCCTCAGGGGAGGCCACGTCCTGCACGGCGCGGCGGCTGACGATCGACAGCGCCCAGTAGTAGAGGACCTCCGGCGTGTCCAGTCCGTGCGCGACCGCCTCGCTGATCAGCTCCTCGGCCCTCACGCGCAGTCCGGCCTCCAGCAGCCGCAGACCCATCGCGTAGCGCTCCTCGGGGGTGGCGTCGGGGTGCACGACGTACTGGTCGCCGCCGATCTGGGTGACCTGGCCGTGGTTGGCGCCGACAGCCTGCTGCACCCCGACGTCGCCGCCGGGTCCGCTGCTCTGGTGGACGCCGGGGCCCTGCTGGGGCGGGCGGCTGTCGCCGCCGTTCATCGTGTTCATGATCCGTTCCCCCTGACTGACGCGATGACGGCGGCCGCGGCCGCCGCGAGGGCGGTCACCGGCTCGACCAGGCCCCGGAAACTGCGCAGGGCCAGCACGAACCTGCTGCGGCCCGCGGGACCCGCGGCCGCCTCCCGGGCGGCCTCGTCGAGCGCGCGCGAGGCGCCCTCGAAGGTGTCCGCGTCCACCTCGCTGTGCTGCCGGGCGTCGCGCAGCGCCCGGCGCAGCGTGGTGATGTGCGCGAGGAGGACGGGGTCGGGCGCGGGACCGGCGGAGCCGGCGCCGCTCTGGCTGACATAGCCGTGGTTGATGCCGACGGCCTGCTGGGTGCCCCCGCCGGTCTGCGACACGGACACGGAGTACGGCTCGTCGGGTGAGTCGGGTGAGGCTGTGGGCATCTCCGGCCTCCAGGACGGGTGCTGTGCTGCGGTGGTGGGTGCTGCGGTGGTGGGCGGTGCGGTGGTGGGCGGTGCGGTGGTGGGTGGCGCGGCGGCAGGCGGCGCCGCACCGTTCGCGGAGCGTGCGGCGGCCGCGTGCCGTACGGGGTGGCCGGCGGCCGCCGGCTCCGCGGTCCCGGCGTGCTCCAGGCCCGGCGGCGCGGGGTAGCCCGGCACCAGGACCCAGACGGTCTCGTCCTGGATCTCCTTGGCGTCGAACCGCACCGGCCGGAACGCGGCCGTGTCCAGCTGCGGGTAGTCGTGCCGGAGCACGCTGCGGTGCCAGCCGTCGGAGATCCCCAGCACCAGCTGCGCGTCGCCGGCCGCGGCCAGCGTGTCGCGCAGCGGCTGGTGGTCGACCATCCGGCAGGCGGTGTTGAGGTCCTCGCCGACCCAGCCGCGGCCGTCCCAGGCGACCTCGCCCGAGTGCAGGACGACGCGCAGCCGCAGGGCCGCGGCGTCGCTGCTGGTCTGGGCGTGCGCCCGCAGCCCGGTCCGCAGCCGGGCGACGAACAGACCGACCAGGTCGGTCTTGGGGACGGACCCCGGCAGCAGCAGGAACAGGCCGTCCCCGCGGTCGACCGGCCGGGCGCCGCCGCGGTGGTCGATCCCGGCCTCCTCGAGCGCCGATTCGAGCAGCTCGTACAGGCTGCGGCGCAGGAAGGTCTGGACGGGATTCGGCCGGGCGCCGAACCGCTCGATGTCGACGACCAGAATGACGAAATACTGTGGTGTGACTGCCACGTGTTGTCAGCCTCTTCTCCCCGGTACCCGGCGCGTTCTCGCGGAGCCGGTGCGCGCGGTGCGCCCCCTGCCGGTCCCGCGACCGCCGGTGGTGTGACCTGCATATCGAGTGCGCGGCGCCGTCCGCAGCGTCAGATGACGCACTGCGCGGGACCGTTCTCCGGTCGTTGCCGTCGGTTCCGCGGTGCCGCCGTACCGCCGTTGCGCCCCGACGCCGTACCGCCGTTCTTCGGCCACCGCCGCGGCCGGCCGACGTCCGCCGCCGACGGCCGTGCGGTGTCGTCGAACGGCAGGCGCGCTGCCGGCCCGTGCGGGGTCAGCCGGCGCCCCAGCGCGCCAGCCGTTCGGGGTCGGTGACCAGCAGCCGGCCGCGGGCGACCAGGACGAGTTCGTCCTGCTGGAGCACCCGCAGGGTGCGCACCACCGACTCCCGCGAGGTGCCGGCCGCGCCCGCCAGCTCGTGCTGGTTGACGACGACGGCGAGCGCGCCGGGGCGGTCCGCGACGGGCACGCCGTGCGCGAGGGCCATGTCGAGCAGCACCCGGGCGACGCGGATGCCGGAGCCGTACGCGCCCTGGTCCGCCCGCAGCCGGTCGGAGTCGCGCAGCCGCGCCGCGACGCTGCGCAGCACCGCGAGCGCGAGCGCGCCGTGCTCCTCCAGCAGCCGCAGGAACCGCCCCGCGGGCACCGACACCCCGGTCACCGGACGCATGGCGACGGCGGTGGCCGAGCGCGGCCTGCCGTCCAGGCAGGACAGCTCGCCGAGCAGGTCGCCCGGCCCGCGGACGGCGAGCACGCTGGTGTAGCCGTTCGGCGCCTGCCGGGCGACCTTGACCAGTCCGGTCTCGACGAGGATGACCTCGTCGGGCAGTGAGCCCTCGGGCAGCAGCGTCTCGCCGCGGTCCCAGGTCCGCTCCCGGCCGGCGTGGTGGACGAGCATCAACTCGACGTTTGTGAACGGATGTTGTGGCATCCCGGGCCCCCACCCCTGTGCCCGGTGCGCGGGCACGCCTGACTGACTATCAGACCCGAGGGGCGGTATTCGGCCGGATGTCGGAAGATGCACTCATTCCGATGAACTTCGACTGTTGTGTTCCCGGGTCGGTGCGAAGTGTGGGTGGGCCCCGGAGGGGTGGAGCCGTCAGCGGATCCAGGCGGGGGAGAGCGCGGAGGCGGTCAGCAGGCGGGGCGCGCCGCTGCCGTCGGCGGGCACGGTGTAGAGGTCGGAGCCGTAGTCGCCGGGCAGCGCGTACGCCAGCGTGTGGCCGTCCGACCAGACCGCCTGGTCGTCGACGTCGCGGGTCTCGGCGGTGGGGTGGTCGCGCAGGGTCGCCAGGTCCAGCACGTACAGCCGCCAGGGGGCGTCGGAGGACAGTCCCGGCACCCGCTTCTTGAAGGCGATGCGGGTGCCGTCGGGGGAGAGCGACGGGCACTCCACGTTGGTGCGCAGCGTCACGGCGGTCCTGGTGGTGGTGTCGCCGTGGATCAGGTAGGTGTGACCGCCGGTGGCCAGCGTCGCGTAGAAGTGCGTGTCGTCGGCGAAGGTGACGCCCCAGAAGTTGACGTCGGCGGCCCGCACCCGGTGGCCGTCGCGGGTCACGTCGTAGTCCTCCAGGGTGGACTGCAGGACGCCGGTCCTGGTGTCGAGGATCGAGGTGCGCGTGGAGAAGGCGCCGACCGCGTACGAGTCGCCGCCCACGAAGACCGTCCAGGCGACCATCCGCCCGCTGGGCGAGACCCGGGCCCGGGTGGGGATGCCGGCCAGCGCGACGGTGCGGACCGTGCGCAGCCGCGCGTCCAGGACGACCGCGCGGTACGAGTCGTCGACCGCGCCGCGCACCGCCTGCAGGCAGATGCCGGTGCCGCCGGCGGCGTAGAAGCGCAGGCACTTGACGCCGGAGGCGGTGCGCGGCCCGTTCGGCGCGCCGGCCGGGACGCCGGTCAGCTCGTCGCGGTGCGGCCCCCAGGCCATCGAACGGAACACCAGCGTGCCGGCCGCCGGGGCAGCCGCGCCCGCCGCCGGGGCGGCCGCGGGCGCGAGCGAGACCGGCCCGGCGTGCACCACCGGGCCTCCCGCCTGCACCTGATTCCTGCGGTCCGCCCTGGCCGAGGCGTGCCAGACGGCCGCGCCCGCCACGCACGCCAGCACCGCCACGCACGCCACGAGCACGAGCAGCCTGCCGCGTACGCCCATCGGCGCCTCGCCGGCCGCCGTCGCGCCGCCGTCCCCAGCGCCGGCCGCGGAACCGGCGGCGGAACCGTCCGTGCCCGGCGTGCCGTCCGGCCCCCCGACGCCCTGGCCGTCCTCGGTCACCGTCATCGCGTCTCCTGTCCGCGCGGCCGCAGCGCCAGCGCCATCGCCATGCTCACCGTCAGGGCCACCGCCGCGCCGCCGAGCGCCGAGCGGTCGCCCCAGGCGGTCCAGGCGGCGCCGAAGGCGATCGAGCAGACGAAGCGGGCCGCGGCCTGCCCGGTCTGCACGAGGGCCAGGCCGCTGGAGCGCAGCCCGGCCGGTACGGAGCCGGCCGCCGCGGCCATCAGCACCCCGTCGGTGGCGGCGTAGAACGCGCCGTGCAGCCCCAGCACGGCGTACGGCAGCGCGCCCGCGCGCGAGCCGCCGAGCAGCAGCCCGTAGGCCAGCAGCAGCGCCAGGTGGCCGCCGACGAAGACCCGCCAGCGGCCCACCCGGTCGGCCCAGCGGCCGAGCGGCACCGCGAGCAGCAGGAAGGCCGCGGCGGTGCCCAGCGGGAGCAGCGCGAACCACCGGTCCGGCACGCCGAGCCGGCGCTGCAGCAGCAGGTAGACGAAGGAGTCGCTCACCGTGGCGAGGCCCAGCGCGACCGCGCACAGCGTGAGTCCGCGCAGCTCGCGCCGGTTGAGCAGCGCCAACGCGGCGCGCAGCGTGGGGCGTTCGGCTTGTGGTTCGCCCGCGCCGCCGGCGGCCGGCGCCGACCGCCCGGCGGGCAGGCCGAGTCCGGGCGCCCGCGACGGCACGAAGAGCAGCAGCACCACCACGCCGAAGGCCGCCACGCAGAAGCTCACCGTGAACACCGCGTCGTAGCCGTCCGCGGCCTGACGCAGAATCAGGAAGGCGGCCAGCGGCCCGAGCAGCGCGCCGGTGGTGTCCATCGCGCGGTGCACGCCGAAGGCACGGCCGCGCACCTCCGGCGCGGCGGACAGCGAGATCATCGCGTCGCGCGGCGCGGTCCGCAGGCCCTTGCCGGTGCGGTCGGCGGCGAGCACCGCGCCGATCAGCGGCAGGGTGTGCGCGGCGAGCAGCAGCGGCTTGCACAGCGCGGACAGACCGTAGCCGACGACGGCCACCGCCTTGTGGCGGCCGCCGCGGTCGGCGAGATGGCCGCCGACCAGCCGGACCAGCGCGCTGAAACCGTTGTAGACGCCGTCCAGCAGCCCGAAGCCGAGCGGGGACAGGCCGAGTCCGGTGACCAGGTAGAGCGGCAGCACCGCGGTGACCATCTCCGACGAGACGTCGGTGATCAGGCTGACCGTGCCGAGCGCGAGCACCGTGGCGCTCACGGCGGACCGCCCGGGGAACAGGCCCCGGGCGGTCGGGCGCGCGGTCGGCGAGGCGGTCGCCGCGGGAGTGCTGCCGCGGCTCTCGCTGACGTACATCCGTCAGCCGGCCCAGATCCCGGTGATGTCGGACGCGGAGGCGGCCTGCCCGGCGTGCGAGGAGGTGCCCGCCAGGTCCTCCAGCGTGCGCAGCAGGTTGTAGTGGTTGTACGTGGTGGCGGACGAGCTGCCCGCGGTGACCGGCTGGCCGTAGAACACGGTCGGGATGCGGTTGCCGCTCAGCGAGTTGTCCTCGTCGAAGGTGACGACGAGCACGCTGTTGTGGGTCTTGGCCCATGTGGCGTACGCACCCAGGTTGTTCTTGATCCAGGTGTCGCCGGTGGAGACCGAGCAGTCGTGCATGTCGCTGCACAGGTTCGGCGTGACGAAGGACATCTTCGGCAGCGTCGAGTAGTCCGTGGGGAACTGCGCGAAGGTCTTCGCGGTGGAGGTCGGCACGTTGCTGAAGCCGAACCACGGGTTGTGCTTCTGCGCGTAGTTGCCGCTCTTGCAGGTGGTCGAACCCTGGCTGGGGAGCGTCTCGTTGTAGCTGCCCCAGCTCTTGCCCGCGGCGATCACCTCGGAGCCGAGGTTGGCGGCGGAGCTGAAGCCGGGCGTGACGCAGCTGTCGTCGGTGACGCCCTGCGTCGAACCGGAGAACAGCGCGTAGTAGTTGGGCTGGCTGGGGTGGGTGATGGCGTGGCTCTGGGAGATGTTCGCGCCGCCGGACTTCAGCGAGTTGATGTACGGGGCGCTGGAGCTGCCGATCACCTGGCTGTACGCGTGGTTCTCCATCACGACCACCACGGTGTGGTCGGGGGTCGGTACCGCTCCGGCGGCCTGGGCGGCGCCGCCCAGGCCGGCCCACAGGCCGGCGGAGGCGGCGGCGAGGCCGCCGGCGGTGAGCATTGCGGTACGACTGCGGCTGCGCACGGGTTACCTCCGGTATGGGGGTACGAATGTGGTGTGCGATGTGCATGCCAAAGCTAGGGCTCCCGTTACCGATGAGGTACCTGTACCCAGGTGAACTTTCGCAGAACGGCCGGAACCCGCCGTGTGGGAGTCCGCGCCCGGGGCGGTTACGCTCGGAGGGCGCCTTGATCAACGGCCGGGCGCACGGCGTGCCGCGGTGGCGGCGGCCGGTGGTCAGGTGCGGCGGTGGCGTGCCGTGGTGGGACGCCGCGGTGACGCGCCGTGGTGGCGTGCAGTGGTGTGGGCTGACTGGTTGTGGTGACCCGCGGGAGGGCCGATGCAGGGGCGACGCAGCAGCACCTTCTCCCGGCTGCTGCGCCACGGCTTCACCGACCCGGGCACCGCCGAGCGGCTGCTGAACGGCGACGCGCTCAGCGCCGTGCGCAGCGACCCCGTCCTGCTGGACGCGCTGGGCGCCACCGCCGACCCCGACCAGGCGCTGCTGGGCCTGGTCCGGCTCGCCGAGGCGCTCGCCGACGGCGAGCGCCGCACCCTGCTGGACACCCTCACCGCCGCCAAACCGCTCCGCGACCGCCTGCTCGGCGTCCTCGGCGCGTCCGAGGCGCTCGGCGACCACCTGGCCCGGCACCCCGGCGACTGGCACGCCCTGGTCACGTACGAGGCCGCCGACCTGCACCCCGGCGTCGACGACTTCGAGCGCGTGCTCACCGCCGCCGCCGATCCGGACGCGCTGCGCCGCGGCTACCGCCGCTGCCTGCTCGGCATAGCGGCCCGCGACGTGTGCGGCACCGGCGACCTGGTCCGTATCGCCGCCGAACTCGCCGACCTCGCCACCGCCACGCTGCGCGCCGCCCTCGCCATGGCCGCCGCCGAGCAGCCGCAGGACGCCGCCGCCTGCCGGCTCTCCGTCATCGGCATGGGCAAGTGCGGCGGGCACGAGCTGAACTACGTCTCCGACGTCGACGTCATCTTCGTCGCGGAGCCCCCCGGCGGCGACCAGGCGCCCGCATCGCCGGCCGGCGACCCGGGCGCGCCCTTCGACGAGGGCCGGGCCGTCCAGGCCGCCACCCGGCTGGCCGCCCGCATGATGCGGATCTGCTCCGACACCACGGCCGAGGGCACCATCTGGCCTGTCGACGCCAACCTGCGCCCCGAGGGCAAGAACGGCCCGCTGGTCCGCACCCTCTCCTCGCACCTCGCCTACTACAAGCGATGGGCCAAGACCTGGGAGTTCCAGGCGCTGCTCAAGGCCCGCCCGGTGGCCGGCGACGCGGCGCTCGGCGCCGCGTACATGGACGCGATCCGCCCCATGGTGTGGCAGGCCGCCGACCGCGAGCACTTCGTCACCGACGTGCAGCAGATGCGCCGCCGCGTCGTCGACAACATCCCCGCCGCCCAGGTCGAGCGGGAGCTGAAGCTCGGGCCCGGCGGCCTGCGCGACGTCGAGTTCGCGGTGCAGCTGCTCCAGCTCGTGCACGGCCGCACCGACACCTCGCTGCGCAGCGGCACCACCCTCACCGCGCTGGCCGACCTCGCCGCCGGCGGCTACGTGGGCCGCGCCGACGCCGCCTCCCTCGACGACGCCTACCGCTTCCTGCGGCTGATGGAGCACCGCATCCAGCTGCAGAAACTGCGCCGCACCCACCTGGTCCCCGACACCGAGGCCGACCTGCGCAGGCTCGGCCGCGGCCTGGGCTTCCGCGCCGACCCGCTGGCCGGCCTGAACGGCGAGTGGAAGCGGCACGCCAGGGAGGTGCGGCGGCTCCACGAGAAGCTCTTCTACCGGCCGCTGCTCGACGCCGTCGCCCAGCTCGGCCCCGACGACACCCGGCTGCGCCCCGGCGCCGCCCGCGAGCGGCTGCAGGCACTCGGCTATGCCGACCCCGCCGCCGCGATCCGCCACCTGGAGGCGCTGGCCAGCGGCGTCAGCCGCAAGGCGGCGATCCAGCGGACGCTGCTGCCGGTGCTGCTCGCCTGGTTCGCCGACTCCGCCGACCCCGACGCCGGACTGCTCGGCTTCCGCAAGGTCTCCGACGCCCTCGGCCGCACCCCCTGGTACCTGCGGCTGCTGCGCGACGAGGGCGCCGCCGCCCAGCGGCTGGCCCGGGTGCTGTCCTCCGGCCGGCTCGCCCCCGACCTGCTGATGCGCGCCCCCGAGGCGGTCGCGCTGCTGGGCACGCCCGACGGCCTGCGGCCACCCGGGCACGCCGCGCTCGAACAGGAGGTGCTCGCCGCGGTCGGCCGCGCCGACACCCCCGAGCAGGGCGCCGCCGCGGTCCGCGGAATCCGCAGACGCGAGCTGTTCCGCACCGCCGCCGCCGACCTGATCGACACCTACGGCGACGACGTCGAGCACGACGAGCCGACCGCGCCCGCCGAGTGGGACCCGGGCGCGCTGGTCGACCGGGTCGCCGCCGCCGTCTACGGGCTGACGTCGGCGACGCTGTCCGGCGCGCTGCGGGCGGCGGTGCGCAGCGTGACCGACGGCGACGCCCAGCCGCTGCCCAGCCGCTTCGCGGTCATCGCGATGGGCCGCTTCGGCGGCCGCGAACTGGGCTACGGCTCCGACGCGGACGTGCTCTTCGTGCACGAGCCGCGGGAGGGCGTCGACCAGACCGAGGCGGCGCGCGCGGCCGGCGCGGTCGCGGACGAGCTGCGCCGCCTGCTCCAGGTGCCCACCGCCGACCCGCCGCTGATCATCGACGCCGACCTGCGCCCCGAGGGCAAGAGCGGCCCGCTGGTCCGCAGCCTCGCCTCCTACCAGGCGTACTACCGCCGGTGGTCGCTGGTGTGGGAGCGGCACGCCCTGCTGCGGGCCGCGCCGGTGGCCGGCGATCCGGGGCTCGGCGAGCGCTTCGTGGCGCTCATCGACCCCTACCGCTATCCCGAGGCCGGGCTCGACGACGAGGCGGTCCGCGAGATCCGCCGGCTCAAGGCCCGGATGGAGTCCGAGCGGATGCCGCGCGGCTCCGACCCCACCACGCACGCCAAGCTGGGCCGCGGCGGCCTGTCCGACGTGGAGTGGACCGTCCAGCTGCTGCAGCTCGAACACGCCGCGCGGCTGCCCTCGCTGCGCACCACCGGCACCCGCCGGGCGCTGGCCGCGGCGACCGCCGAGGGCCTGGTGGACGCCGCCGACGCCGCCGTGCTGGACGACGCCTGGGTGCTCGCCACCCGGGTGCGCAACGCGGTGATGCTGGTACGCGGCAGGCCGGGCGACACCTTCCCCGGTGACTCCCGCGAGCTGGCCGCGGTCGCCCGCTACCTCGGGTACCCGCCCGGCCACGTCGGGGACATGCTGGAGGACTACCGCCGCCGCACCCGGCGGGCCCGCGCGGTGGTGGAGCGGCTGTTCTACGAGGGCTGAGCGTCCGGCCGCACCCGGCTTCCGGCGGCCGGCCGGGCCGGCACCCGCGGCAGCCGGTAGACCCAGCGCCCGTACACGGCGTAGGCCACGCCGTAGCCGACCGCCAGGCACAGCGCGCCGCCGGCCGCGTCGAGCCAGAAGTGGTTGCCGGTGGAGATGATCACGGTGAGCGTGAACACCGGGTAGAGCGCGCCCACCAGCTTCGCCCACAGCGGCTTGGCGAGGGTCGCGATGGTGATCCCGCACCACAGCGACCAGCCGATGTGCATCGACGGCATCGCCGCGTACTGGTTCGACACGTGCGCCAGGCTGCCCTGGGACATGGAGCCCCAGGTGTGGTGCACCTCGACGGTGTCGACGAAGCCGCCGCCGGTCATCAGCCGCGGCGGCGCCAGCGGGAACGCCCAGAACCCCACCAGCGCCAGCCACGTGGTCAGGAAGAGCACCATCCGGGCCGGGCCGTACCGCCCGGGGTGGTACACGTACAGCCACACCAGCACACCGATGGTGATGACGAAGTGCAGGGTGGCGTAGTAGTAGTTCATGCCGACGATCAGCCAGGTCACCGAGTTCACCGAGTGATTGACCGAGTGCTCCACGGCCAGTCCCAGATGGTGCTCGAACGACCACACCCAGTCGGCGTGCCGCATCGCGAGCGTGCGCTTCTCCGGCACCGCGTTCCTGACCAGCGAGTACAGCCAGTAGCTGACGCCGATCAGCAGCACCTCGAACCACAGCCGCGGACTGCGAGGGGTGCGCAGCCGCGCGAGCAGGGTGTTCCGGGGCGCCGTACGGGCGACTCCGGTGGCTCCTGCGACGGGAATCGACACGGTGGAGCCCTGTGAGTCGGCGGTACGGCCGTTCAGCGAGTCGGCAGTCTTCGCGGTCGGTTCCCCCATAGGACACCAGTCTGCCAGATCCGACCGCCCGAGCAGGTCATACACCGGTCGAATCGGACACTCCGCGCGTCGCCCCGGACACCCCGCGCGCCGAGCCGCCCTGCGCCTGCTGCGACGGCAGGGCGCCGCCCCGGTCGGCGGGACCCGCCGCGGTCGAGCCGCGCACCACCAGCTCGGGCAGGAAGACGAACTCGCTGTGCGGCGCCGGAGTGCCGGCTATCTCCTCCAGCAGCGCGTTCACCGCGGCCTGGCTCATCGCGGCCACCGGCTGCCGGATGGTGGTCAGCGGCGGATCGGTGAAGGCGATCAGCGGCGAGTCGTCGTAGCCGACCACCGAGACGTCGTCCGGCACCGAGAGGCCCTGCTGGCGCGCCGCCCGGACGGCGCCGAGCGCCATCATGTCCGACGCGCAGACGATCGCGGTGCAGCCCGCGCCGATCAGCGCGGTCGCCGCGGCCTGACCGCCCTCCAGCGTGTACAGGGAGTGCTGGACCAGTGACCGCGCCTCCCCCTCCGGCAGCCCCAGCACGTCGCCCATGGACGCCACGAAGCCCTCGATCTTGCGCTGGACCGGCACGTAGCGCTGCTGGCCCACCGCGAGGCCGATCCTGCGGTGGCCGAGCGCCGCGAGGTGGGTGACCGCCAGCCGGACCGCGGCCCGGTCGTCGGGCGACACGAACGGCGCGTCGATCTTCTCCGAGAAGCCGTTGATCAGCACGAACGGCACGCCCTGCCCGTGCAGCCGGGCGTAGCGCTCCATGTCGGCGGTGGAGTCGGCGTGCAGCCCGGAGGCGAAGATGATGCCCGCCACCCCGCGCTCGACCAGCATCTCCACCAGCTCGTCCTCGGTGGAGCCGCCGGGCGTCTGGGTGGCCAGCACCGGGGTGTAGCCCTGCCGGGTCAGTGCCTGGCCGATGATCTGGGCGAAGGCCGGGAAGATCGGGTTCAGCAGCTCGGGCGTGATCAGGCCGACCAGGCCGGCGCTGCGCTGCCGCAGCCGGACCGGCCGCTCGTACCCGAGCAGGTCGAGTGCGGCGAGGACGGATTCGCGGGTGGCAGCGGAGACGCCCGGTTTGCCGTTGAGCACCCGGCTGACCGTCGCCTCACTGACCCCCGCCTGGGCTGCGATGTCAGCGAGCCGTGCGGTCACACCACCGGATGCTAGGGGACGGAACGCCACCACGTCAGATCGCCCACCAAATTGCCGTGTCCGCGGCGATCGTGACGCGGACGGCCGAATCGCCATCAACCGGCTGCGCGGCGCCGCCGGCCGCGCTGGACAGCAGCGGCCGGCCGGGCGCGGCCAGCTCGACCGGGGCGCCGGTCGTGTTCACCGTGCAGACGAAACCGCTTCCGGCGCCGTCCGCCGCCTCGGTGGCGTTGCCGGTCCCCGCGGCGCCTTCCGGCGCGTCGCGTCGGAAGGCCAGGACGCCCTGCGGCGCGTCCAGCCAGGTCACCGCCGCGCCCGCGCCGAGCGCCGGCAGCTCGCGGCGCAGCCGCAGCGCCGCCCGGTACAGCTCCAGCGTGGAGCCGGGGTCGCCCTGCTGCGCCTCGACGCTCAGGCCCGCCCACTCCGGCGGCTGCGGCAGCCAGCTCGGGCCGCCCGGCACCGGGCCGAAGCCGTACGGCGCCTCGGTGCCCGACCACGGGATCGGCACCCGGCAGCCGTCGCGGAAGCCGTCCTGGCCGGCGGCGCGGAAGAACGACGGGTCCTGCCGCACCTCGTCCGGCAGGTCGGTGACGTCCGGCAGGCCCAGCTCCTCGCCCTGGTAGAGGTACGCGGAGCCCGGCAGCGCCAGCATCAGCAGCGCCGCCGCGCGGGCCCGGCGCAGGCCCAGCTCGCGGTCGCCCGGCTCCCGCAGCTGGGTGCCGCCGCCCGGCGGGTTGGCGAAGCGGGTGGCGTGCCGGGTCACGTCGTGGTTCGACAGCACCCACGTCGCGGGAGCGCCCACCGCGCCCATCGCGGACAGCGACCGCTCGACCACCGCGCGCAGCTCGGCCGCGTCCCAGCCGGCCGACAGGTACTCGAAGTTGAACGCCTGGTGCAGCTCGTCGGGGCGCAGGTACAGCGCGGCGCGCTCGATCGTCGGCGTCCACGCCTCGGCGACCGCGATGCGGTCGCTGGGGGCGGCCCCCGGGCGCAGCCGCGGCGCGTACTCGTCCAGGATCTGCCGCCAGTCGCGGTAGATCTCGTGCACGCCGTCCTGGTCGAAGTACGGCATCGTCGCGGTGCCCAGCAGCGCCAGCTGCTCGGAGTGCCCGATGTCGGGCAGGCCGTCGGCCTTCACCAGGCCGTGCGCCACGTCGACCCGGAAGCCGTCGACGCCCAGGTCGAGCCAGAAGCGCAGCACCGAGCGGAACTCGTCGTGCACCGCCGGGTGCTTCCAGTTGAAGTCGGGCTGCTCCGGCGCGAACAGGTGCAGGTACCACTCGCCCGGTCTGCCGTCGCCGTCGACCGTGCGGGTCCAGGCCGGGCCACCGAAGATGGACTCCCAGTCGTTGGGCGGCAGTTCGCCGTGCGCGCCCTTGCCGGGCCGGAAGTGGAAGCGGTCCCGCAGCGGCGAGCCCGCGCCCTCGCGCAGCGCCTGCTTGAACCACTCGTGCTGGTCGGAGCAGTGGTTCGGCACCACGTCCACGATCACCCGCAGGCCCAGCGCGTGCGCCGCCCGCACCAGGTCGTCGGCGTCGTTGAGGGTGCCGAACACGGGGTCCACCGCGCGGTAGTCCGCGACGTCGTAGCCGGCGTCGGCCTGCGGCGAGGCGTAGAACGGCGACAGCCACACGGCGTCCACGCCGAGGTCCCGCAGATACGGCAGCCGGGCCGTGACGCCCGGCAGGTCGCCCATGCCGTCGCCGTTCGCGTCGGCGAAACTGCGCGGGTAGACCTGGTAGATGACCGCGTCGCGCCACCAGTCTCTGCGCTCGGCGTCGTCGGCAGCGGGAGCGGCGGCGGAGCTGGGCGCGTCGGTGAGGTGCTGGCTCATGGATTCCCTTATGGGGTGCGGGGGTGGTGGTGCCCCCGGCCGAAGGCGGTTGGCGTACGTGTGCGGGGTCCGGCGGGGCGGCCCCTGGTGTGCGGGCGGGCTCAGCCCTTGGTGCCGCCGGCCGTCAGACCGGTCACCAGGTGCTTCTGGACGAGCAGGAAGACGATCGCCGCGGGTATCGCGATGACCACGGAAGCCGCGGTCATCGCGCCCCAGTTGGCGCGCTGGTCGGAGGCGAAGGTGCGGATGCCGGCCGCCAGCGTGTAGTGGTTCTCGCTCATGAACTGGCTGGAGTAGGCCACTTCGCCCCACGCGGTGAGGAAGCTGTAGAAGGCGGTCACGGCCAGGCCGGGCCGGGCGAGCGGCAGGATCAGCCGCCAGAAGGTGCCGATCGGGGTCAGCCCGTCGACCCGGCCCGCCTCGTCGATCTCGCGCGGGATGGTGTCGAAGTAGCCCTTCAGCATCCAGGCGCAGAACGGCACCGCGATCGTGCAGTACACCAGGATCAGGCCCGCGTAGCTGTCGATCAGGCCGAGCCGGCCCAGCAGGTTGTACAGCGGCACGATCAAGACCGCGACCGGGAACATCTGGGTGAGCAGGAAGGTCCACATCAGCGGCCGGTGGCCGGGGAACCTCATCCGGGAGATCGCGTACCCGGCGCTGGAGGCGATCAGCACGCCCAGCGCGGTGGTGGCCGCGGCCACGATCACCGAGTTGAGCATCCAGTGGGGGAAGTGGCTGTGCAGCAGCACGTAGCGGTAGTTCGACAGGCCCAGGTGGTGGACCACCTCGCCGGGCTGCTGCCAGGCGGTGTCGGGGCCCAGCGAGATGAAGACGATCCACAGCACGGGGAACACCGCGACGGCGCTCGCCGCCAGCAGTGTGGCGTGCAGCGCGATCGACGCGCCGGTGCCGCGCTCGCCGCGGCCGCGGACCGTGCGGCCGGGCGCGGCGGCGGTGCGGGCGGGACGGTGCGGTGCGGGGGCGGCGGCGGAGCCGCGCTCGGTGGTGGCGCTCATGGCGGCGGGCTCCTAGTCCTGCGCGGTCTTGATCTGGCGGCGGTAGAAGGTGGAGAAGGCCACCAGGATCAGGAGGATGACGATGCCGTAGGTGGCGGCCCCCGAGTAGTCGGAGATCCCCGTGAACGCCTTCTGGTAGGCGTAGGTCACCAGGATGTCCGTGTCGCCCGTGGTGTTGTTGCCGAGCAGCAGGTAGATGATCGGGAACATGTTGAACGTCCACACGGTGCTCAGCAGGATCACCGTGCTGGTCACCGGACGCAGCCCCGGGAGCGTGACGTTGAGGAACCGCTGCAGCGGCGTCGCGCCGTCCATCTCGGCGGCCTCGTACAGCTCGCCGGGGATGGACTGGAGACCGCCGAGGATCGCGACCATCATGAACGGCACGCCGCACCAGATGTTCACCATGATGACGGCGACCTTCTGCGCGAAGGGCGTGCCCAGCCAGTCCTGGGACGGCAGGCCGACGCCGTTGATGATGTCGTTGAAGACGCCGTACTGCGAGTTGAACATCAGCCGCCAGGCGAACACGCCGATGAAGGCGGGCACCGCCCACGGCAGGATCAGCGCCAGCCGGTAGAACAGCCGGAACCGCACCGGCCGGTTGAGCAGCATCGCCATGGCGAGCCCGACGGCGTACGTGACGGCCACGCAGGAGACCGTCCACAGCACGGTCCACTCCAGCCGCGGATAGAAGTCGCCGTCCTTGCCGGAGATGATCTGCCAGTAGTTGTGCAGCCCGACGAAGTGGTAGGTCGCGCCCTGGTGGAAGGCGCCGATGTCCTTGGCGACGTTCGACTCGTTGGCGTTGGTGAACGACAGGTACAGGCCGTAGCACAGCGGGTACATCACCAGGACGCCGATCACCGCGACGACCGGGGCGACCATCGCCCACGCGTACCAGTGCCGGTCCCACGACCGCTTGAGCGCCTGCAGCGGCGTCGTCCCGCCGCGCTTGGGCGCGCGCGGCGCAGGGGCCTTCGCGCCCCGGGCGGGTTCGTCCATCGTGGCGGTGGTCATCGCTCCTCGGCTTCTCGTCAGGTCGGTGGGTCGGCAGGTCGGCAGGTCGGTACAGGGGGGACCGGACCGGCCGGCCGGGCGCGTGAGCCCCTCCCCCCGAGGGGGGCGGGGCCCCGGCCGGCCGGTCCGGAGTCGCGGCCGCCGCTACTGGACGGTGTAGCCCGGCAGGAGCTTGCCGAACTCCTTCGCGGCGGCGTCCAGGCCGGCCTGCACCGACACCTGGCCCTGGAGGATCTTGATGTACTGCTGCTGCAGCGGCGTGAACAGGCTGCCGACCTGCGGCAGCGCGACGCGCGGCCGGGCGGTGTCCATGATCGGCTTGAACCCGGCGATCTCCGGGTCCTTCAGCACGTCGGCGGTGTAGGCGGAGGTACGGGTCGGCAGCGTGCCGTTCTTCAGCGCGATCTGCTGCTGGGACGCCGAGGACGTCATGAACTGGGTGAACAGGTACGACGCGGTCAGGTTCCGGGAGCCCTGGTAGACCGCGAGGTCGTGGCCGCCGGTCGGCGCGAGCGCCTTGCCGGTGGAGCCGGCGGGCACCGGCGCGTAGCCGAGGTTGGCCTCCTTGCCCTTGAACGCCGAGCCGGTCAGGTCGTCGCTCACCGACCAGGGGCCCTGCACCAGCATCGCGACCTTGCCGGTCCTGAAGGAGGTCTGCATGTTGTCGTACGCGCTGGCGAAGTCGACCTTCAGCGACGACGTGTCGTAGATCTTCTTCGCCTCGGTGACCGCCTTGACGGCCTCCGGCGAGTTGACCGTGACCTTCTTCGCGGCCGGGTCGGCCAGGTCCGCGCCCTCACCGAAGAGCAGCGGGAAGAGGAAGTACGAGTCCGGGTTGACGTAGGTGCCCGCGACGCCCGGCACCTTCTGCTTGATCGTGGCGGAGTCCGCGATCAGCTCGTCCCACGTGGCCGGGGGCGCAGTGATCCCGGCCTTGGCGAAGATGTCCTTGTTGTAGAGCAGGCCCAGCGTGTCGGTGACCGACGGCACGCCGTAGGTCTTGCCGTCGTACTTGGTGGTGTTCATCGGCCCCGCGACGAAGTCCTGCGTGTCCGAGAGCGCGGAGGTGCCGTCCAGCGGGGCGATGTAGTGCAGCGACGCGTACTCGGGGATCAGGCCGACGTCCGTGCGGATGACGTCCGGCGCGCCCTTGCCGCTCTGCGCGGCGGCCTTGAACTTCTGCTCCACGGTCGTGAAGTCCACGTTCTGGTAGTTCACCTTGATCTTCGGGTACTTCGCCTCGAAGTCCTTGATCAGCGCCTCGTAGGCCGGGGCCTCGTTCTTCGCGTCCGAGGTGTCCCAGTACGTGATGCTGCCGGAGACCGAGGCGGGGTCCTTCGCCTTGCCGCCGTCGTTCTTGCTGCCACTGTCGTTGCTGCCGCCACAGGCGGTGGCCCCGAGAACGATGGCCGCGGCCATCGCCACGGTGGATATGCCGCGTCGCATACCTGACTCCTTGATGAGGGAAGTGCCTGATCACCCTGATCCGACAGGAGCCGGCCCCCGTCCTGGGACCGGCTCTCTCCGCTCGGGCTGGACGGGACGTTAACAGGGCTGCAACATGTTGCGAAAGCCTCCGCAAGAAACTTTCTGCAAGATCCTTCATCCGTGGCGCCGCCGTGATCCGAACGCCCGCGCGAGGCGATCTCCCCACCCCCGCCCGGCCCGCGCGCCGCACCGCGCCTCGCGTCAACTCGACGGGACGCGATCCTGGTCGTCTGCCAGGACAGGGCCACCGCCGACTGGGCGGCGGCCCGCCAGGACTTGGCGCTGGCCGCTTTCGCGGCCATGGTCTACGGCCGCAATCCGGACTCTGCCGCCATACCGGAGGCACTCGCCCGTGCCCTCGGGGCAGCGGAGCCGGCGGCGCTGTCGTACTACTCGGAAATGCTGGAGATCGGCCTGGGGGACACCCCGGCGCGAGACATGTGGAGGAAGCTGATGAAGAACGGGAGCTACTTCCCCGGTCGAGGCACTCTCGTCGAGGAGTCATTCCTCGAAGGGAAGGCGGAGGGCATGGTCGAAGGGCTGGCCGAGGGGAAGGTGGCGGGGCTTGTGGAAGCGCTGCTGCTCGTCCTGCGGCACCGGCGGATCGCCCTGTCCGACGAGGGTCGCGAGCGCCTGACCGGGTGCCACGACGTGGACACGCTGGAGGGCTGGATGGACCGGGCCTTCCACGTCACCACCGTCGAGGAGCTCTTCGCGGAGCAGCCGAGCTGAGCGACACCCGTCGGACCTGACACGCACGCGCACGCCCACCCGTATCCGCGGGTGGGCGTGCGCGTCGGCGTGCGGGGCGCGGTCGCCGGGATGGAAATGCTTTCAGACCCTTGCTGCAAGCCGTCCGGAGGGATACCGTCCCGGACAGCTTCGGCACCGACGCCGGGGCGGCTCCCGGATTCCGGCGCGTGGGCCCGGGCGCGAGGCCGTTCTCGTCCTCCCGGGACGGGGAAACACAAGGAGAACCGCCCGTGGCCCTGACGTTCAGGCTGCCCGCATTCGCGACGGCGCGCAGACGTGTGCGGCGGACCGCCGTCGCCACCGCCTTCAGCGCGGTGGTCGCGCTGGCCGTGCCGAGCGCGTACGCGCACGCCGATCCCGCGCCGCCGCGCCCCCCTTCGGACACGGCGCTCGCCGCGCAGCCGGCCCGGCACGCCGACACGCGTGAGCAGTTCTACTTCGTGATGCCGGACCGGTTCGCGAACGGGGACCCCGGCAACGACCGGGGCGGCCTGCCGGGCGGGTCGACGACCACCGGGTTCGACCCGACGGACAAGGGCTTCTACCAGGGCGGCGACCTCAAGGGCCTGACCCGGCGGCTGGACTACATCAAGGGCCTCGGCACGACGGCGATCTGGATGGCGCCGATCTTCAAGAACCGGCCGGTGCAGGGCACGGGGAAGGACGCCAGCGCCGGCTACCACGGCTACTGGATCACCGACTTCACGCAGGTCGACCCGCACTTCGGCACCAACGACGACCTGCGCACGCTGATAGCCGCCGCCCACGCCAAGGGCATGAAGATCTTCTTCGACGTCATCACCAACCACACCGCCGACGTCGTCGGCAACACCGAGAACACCTACGGCTACCTGTCCAAGGGCGCGTTCCCGTACCTGGCCGCGGACGGCACGCCGTTCGACGACGACACGTACGCCGCCGGCGGCCAGGGCTTCCCGAAGGTGACCGCCGCGTCGTTCCCGCGCACCCCGGCGGTGCCGGCGGACCAGGCGCGGGCGAAGGTCCCGGCGTGGCTCAACGACCCGACGATGTACCACAACCGGGGCGACTCGACCTTCGCCGGCGAGAGCGCCGACCAGGGGGACTTCTCCGGCCTGGACGACCTGTGGACGCAGCGGCCCGAGGTCGTGCACGGGATGGAGCGGATCTACGAGAAGTGGGTCGGGGACTTCGCGATCGACGGCTTCCGGATCGACACGGTGAAGAACGTCGACATGCCGTTCTGGACGCAGTGGGCGACCGCCCTCGACGCGTACGCGGCGCGGCACGGCCGTAAGGACTTCTTCCTCTTCGGCGAGACCTACGACGCCGACCCGGCGGTGACCTCCCCGTACGTCACGCAGGGGCGGCTGGACGCCACGCTGGACTTCCCGTTCCAGGACGCCGCACGCGCCTACGCCTCGCAGGGCGCGGCGCCGGGCCGGCTCGCGTCGGTGTACGCGCAGGACTACCGCTACACCACCGACAAGGCCAACGCGTACGAGGAGGTCACCTTCCTCGGCAACCACGACATGGGCCGCATCGGCGCCTTCCTGAAGCAGGACAACCCGCAGGCGGGCGACGCCGAGCTGCTGAAGCGGGACGAGCTGGCCGACCAGGTGATGTTCCTGGGCCGCGGCAACCCCGTGGTGTACTACGGCGACGAGCAGGGCTTCACCGGTTCCGGCGGCGACAAGGACGCCCGCCAGCCGATGTTCGCCTCGAAGGTCGCGGACTACCTCGACGACGACGAGATCGGCACCGACCGCACCGCGGCGAGCGACGCGTACGACCCGTCCCACCCGCTCTACCGGGCGATCGCCGCGCTGTCGAAGCTCACCAGGGACCACCCGGCGCTGCGCGACGGCGTGCAGACCGAGCGCTACGCCGACACCGGCTCAGGCCCCGGCGTCTACGCGTACTCGCGCACCGACGCCGCCCGGCGCGACGACTACCTGGTCGCGGTGAACAACGCCACCACCGCCCGGACGGTGACGGTGCCCACCGGCAGCACCGCGGGCGCCGCCTACCGCGGCATCTACGGAACGGACGCCGCGGTCACGGCCGGCGGCGGCGCTGCCGCCGTCACGATCACCGTGCCGCCGCTGCAGGCCGTGGTGCTGCGCGCCGCCGCGCCGCTCGCGAAGGCCGCCGCGAAGCCCGCGGTGACGCTCGGCGCGCCCGCACCCGGCGCGACCGGCACCGTCGAGGTGTCCGCGGACGTCACCGGAGGCGGGCTGAACCGCGTGGTGTTCGCCGCGCAGGTCGGCAACGCCCCCTGGAAGGTGCTGGGTTCGGCCGACCACGCCCCCTACCGGGTCACGCAGCTGCTGGACAAGGACGTGCCGGCGGGAACGGCCGTACGGTACAAGGCCGTCGCCGTCGACGACGCGGGACGCACCGCCGACGCCACCGCCACGACGGTGACCGGCGCGGTCGCCGCGCCCACGCCGCCGAGCGCGGTCAGCCGGGACTACGCGATCGTGCACTACCAGCGCGCCGACAAGGACTACGCCGACTGGAGCCTGTACGCCTGGGGCGACCTCGCCGACGGCGAGGCGACCACTTGGCCGGCCGGCCACCCCTTCACCGGCCAGGACGCCTACGGCGCCTTCGCCTACGTCAGGCTCAAGCCGGGCGCGAGCAGCGTCGGCTTCGTCGTGGTGGACAAGGACGGCGTGAAGGACACCGACGGCGACCGGACCGTCGACCTGGCCACGACCGGCGAGGTGTGGGTCAGGCAGGGCAGCCCGGACGTGTCGACGACCGCCCCGGCCGGCGCGTACCCGCCGCAGGACACCACGAAGGCGGTGATCCACTACCACCGGGCGGACGGCGACTACACCGGCTGGGGCCTGCACGACTGGACCGGCGCGGCGAACCCGACGGACTGGACGGCCCCGCTGCGGCCGGCCCGGATCGACTCCTACGGCGCGGTGTTCGAGGTGCCGCTCGCGGCGGGGGCGACCTCGCTGAGCTACATCATCCACAACGGCGACACCAAGGACCTGCCGAGCGACCAGTCCCTCGACCTCGCCTCCTCGGGCCACGAGGTGTGGCTGCTCGGCGGCGCCCCCGCCTACCTGCTGCCGCAGCCCAAGGGGTCGAGTGCCGACCTGGACCTCGGCCGGTCCGAGGCGCAGTGGATCGACGCCGGCACCGTCGCCTGGCAGACCGACGCGCCGTCCCTGTCCCAGCAGTTGGTCTACGCGCCGGACGGCGGGATCACGCTGGAGGACGGCGCCCTGTCCAGTGAGGGCCGCTGGCTGCGGCTGAACCGGGTGCCGACCGGCCTGACCGCCGCGCAGCTCGCCGAGTTCCCGCAGCTGAAGGGGTACGCGGCCTTCAGCGTCGACCCGCGCGACCGCGGCAGGATCACCGAGGCGCTGCGCGGCCAGCTCATCGCCACCCAGCGGGCCGGCAACGGCGCCCTGCTGGCCGCCACGGGCGTGCAGACGCAGGGCGTGCTCGACGACCTCTACGCCGCCAAGGCCCGGCAGGCCGTCCTCGGGCCGGTGTTCGACCGGCACGGCACACCGGCCCTGTCGGTCTGGGCGCCCACCGCGCACAAGGTCGCGGTGGAGATCGGCGGCCGGACCGTGCCGATGCGGCAGGACCCGGCCAGCGGCGTCTGGTCGGTGCGCGGCGAGCGGTCCTGGACCGGCAGGGCGTACCGCTACGACGTCACCGTGTGGGCGCCCAGCGTGCGCAGACTCGTGGTCAACGAGGTCACCGACCCGTACTCGGTGGCGCTGACCGCCGACTCGAAGCAGAGCCTGCTGGTGGACCTGGACGACCCCGGGCTCGCGCCCAGGGGGTGGGCGCGGCAGAAGAAGCCCGCCGCCGTGCCGATGAGCCGCGCGCAGATCCAGGAGCTGCACATCCGGGACTTCTCGGTCGCCGACACCACGGTGCCGGCGAAGGACCGCGGGAAGTACACCGCCTTCACCGACGCCGGCTCGGCCGGGATGACCCATCTGAAGGCGCTGGCGAAGGCGGGCATCACCCACGTCCACCTGCTGCCCGCCTTCGACTTCGCGACGGTGCCCGAGAAGGCCGCCGACCGGACCGAGCCGGACTGCGACCTGGCCTCGTACGGGCCGGCCGGCGAGCAGCAGCAGGCGTGCGTCACCGCCCAGCAGGCCACCGACGCGTACAACTGGGGCTACGACCCGCTGCACTACACGGTGCCGGAGGGCTCCTACGCCACCGACCCTGACGGTCCGTTACGCACCGTGCAGTTCCGGCAGATGGTGCAGGGCCTCAACGACGCCGGGCTGCGGGTCGTGATGGACGTGGCCTACAACCACACCTCCGCGGCCGGGCAGGCCGACACCTCGGTGCTCGACAAGATCGTGCCCGGCTACTACCAGCGGCTGATGCCCGACGGCTCGGTGGCGAACTCCACCTGCTGCGCCGACACCGCGCCCGAGAACGCCATGATGGGCAAGCTCGTCGTCGACTCGATCGTCACCTGGGCGAAGGAGTACAAGGTCGACGGCTTCCGCTTCGACCTCATGGGCCACCACCCCAAGGCGAACATCCTCGCCGTCCGCAAGGCGCTCGACGCGCTGACGCCCGCGAAGGACGGCGTCGACGGAAAGAGCGTCATCCTCTACGGCGAGGGCTGGAACTTCGGCGAGGTCGCCAACAACGCCCGCTTCGTGCAGGCCACCCAGGCGAACATGGCCGGCACCGGCATCGCCACCTTCTCCGACCGGGCCCGCGACGCGGTGCGCGGCGGCAGTCCCTTCGACGCCGACCCCGGTGTCCAGGGCTTCGCCTCCGGTCTCTTCACCGACCCCAACTCCTCGACCGACCAGGGCAGTCCGGCCGAACAGAAGGCCCGGCTGCTGCACTACCAGGACCTCATCCAGGTCGGACTGACCGGCAACCTGAAGGAGTTCGCGTTCACCGACTCCGCCGGCCGGCAGACCACCGGCGGGGAGATCGACTACAACGGCGCACCGGCCGGGTACGCCGACGCGCCGGGCGACGCGCTCGCCTACGTCGACGCCCACGACAACGAGACCCTCTACGACGCCCTCGCCTACAAGCTCCCGGCCGGCACGTCCGCCGCCGACCGGGCCCGTATGCAGGTGCTCGCCGAGGCCACCTCGGCGCTGTCCCAGGGTCCCGCGCTCTACCAGGCGGGCTCCGACCTGCTGCGGTCGAAGTCGCTCGACCGCAACTCCTTCGACTCGGGGGACTGGTTCAACGCCATCCACTGGAGCTGCCAGGACGGCGCGGGCACCGCGGGCAGCGGCAACGGATTCGGGCGCGGCCTTCCGCCGGCCGCCGACAACCAGGCAAAGTGGCCCTACGCCACACCCCTGTTGACGAATCCCGACGTCAGCCAGGACTGCGCGGGCAGCGCCGCGGCCTCGGCCGCGTACCAGGACCTGCTGCGGGTCCGCACAGCGGAGCCGGCCTTCCACCTCGCCACCGCGGCGCAGGTGCGGCAGCAGGTGTCCTTCCCGCTGTCCGGCGCGGACGAGACGCCCGGCGTGATCACCATGAAGGCCGGCGGCCTCGTCGTGGTGTTCAACGCCACCCCGCAGCAGCGGTCCCAGCGGGTCGGCGCGCTCGCCGGCACGCGCTACGTCCTGCACCCGATCCAGGCCGCCGGCGCCGACCAGGTCGTGAAGACCTCGTCCTACGCGCCCGCGACCGGCACCTTCACCGTGCCCGCACGCACGGTGGCGGTGTTCACGACGGCCGGCTGACACCGGCCGCCCGCGCGGCGGGCCGTCCGGGGCCTGACCCCCGGGCGGCCCGCCGTGGCACGTCCGCGCCGCGGCACGTCCGCGCGACGACCGCGCCGCCGTGACCGTGCCGCCGCGCCCCCGGGGAGGGAACCGGCGGCGCCCTCCCCGCAGTCCCTGCCGGCATGAGCACTCCGCACACCCTGATCCGTCCCGCCGGGACGGCGGACCTCGACGCGATCTGCGACGTCCACGCCCGCGCCCGCGCCACCTACTACGCCGGCCACCTGCCGCCCGAGGCGTACAGCGGCCCGGCCGAACTGGACCGGCAGCGGACCGGCACGGCCCGCGCGATCGCGTCACCCGAGCGGATCGTGCTGTGCGCCGAACGGGACGGGCGGATCGTCGGTTTCGCGGCGCTCGCCGCACGGTTCGACGGCGACAGGCTCTTCCACTTCCACGTCGACCCCGAGGTGTGGCGCACCGGCGCGGGCGCCGCGCTGCACCGCGCGTGCGTCGGGGCGTGGCAGGCGGCCGGCCTCGCCACCGCCAGGCTGGAGGTCTTCGCGCCCAACGCCCGCGCCCGTGCCTTCTACGCCGCCCAGGGCTGGGTGGAGCACTCCTGCGAGGGCGACCATGTGGTGATGGAGCTGGCACTGCGGGCCGATGCGCCCGCGGCCGAGGAGCCCGGCTCCCGGCGGTAGCCGGCGCGCCCCTCCTGCCCGAGGGGCTCCTGCCGCCCGACGGGCTCCTACCGCCCGTCGAGCGGTGACAGGGTCCCGCCCGAGCCCAGTTCGCCCCTGAGGGTGGCGCGGGTGCCGCGCGGGGCGCGCACCGCGAGGTACGGGCCGTCGGCGTGCGCGTCGATGCCGTGCGTGGCGCTGATCCGGGTGACGTTCCTGCTGCCCGCGGCCAGCAGGTACCACTCGGCCGAGGGGGACTTCCACATCACGCCTGCCATCACGTTCTGGCCGAACCGGCTGCACGCGCTGCCGTCCGACTGCTGCCCGACCACGGAACCGGGCGCCGCCGCCGCGGCGTCCGGCGGCACGAAGCGCACGGTGGCCAGGCCGGGGCCGCGCCAGGTGTCGGCGCGCTCGCAGGTCCAGGACGCCGTCCCGGCGCCCTGCGGCAGCGGGGTGCGGGCGAACTCCCAGTCGTCGACGGCCCGCACGCTCTGCCCGCGCAGCACCGTGAGCCCGCACGCGTCGTGCGCCCAGCTCTCCAGCGCGGGGCCGCCGGTGGCCTCCCGCGGCGGCCCCGGCCGGCTGCTCGCGCCGGCCGCCGTGTGCGGCGGCGCGGTGTACGTCAGGTGCGTCGGCAGGATGTCGCCGAGGTCGCTGAGCAGGAAGGAGTGGTGCTCGGCGATCGTCGCCGAGGACCTGAGCTGCAGCACCGGCCAGGACGACCCGCAGGTCCCGCCGGCCACCGCGTCGGGCGTCCGCACCGGGTCGGTCACGCCGTCCGCCGAGCGGTGCAGCGCCGAACCGGGCCGGTCGGGCCGCAGCAGGTCGCGGGTCTGCGCCGCCGCCACCCAAGGGGCGGTCAGGAAACGGGCGTTGCCGTCCACCCGGTCCACCAGCACAGCCGCGGACGTGGTCAGGTCGGCGTTCTCGGCCTGCGCGAAGTCCAGCGCGGCCCGGCCGCCGCCGCGCCGGGGCTCGGCGTAGCGCACCACCCGCAGCCCGTCGTAGAAGAGCACCACCGCGGCGTCGTCGGCGTCGCCCGCGAAGAGCAGTTGCGGGGGCTGGGCGGGGCCGGAGCGCGGGGTGCCGGGGGTGGCGCTGACGTCGACCGCGGCGCCCGGATGCGCCCAGACGGCCAGCGCCCGGCGCAGCAGCCCGCCGTCGGAGGCGCGGTCGCCGCGCGCGGGCCAGGCGGAGAAGTCCATCCGCGCGGTGCCGCGCCAGGTCTGCGCGGGGACCCGTACCAGCGCGGCCGGGTCGGCCGCGCTCGGGTCGCCGGCCGGGGAGCCGGGCGCCGCGTACGGCCGGGACGCGGCGCCCGCGCCGCCGAGCGCGAGCACCAGCGCGCCGACGCCCACCACGGCCGCGGCGACCAGCGCCACCCGGGAGCGCTGGCGCCGCCGCAGCAGGTCGGTCGGCCGGGTCTGCACCGTGCACGGGTCGAACTCGCCCGCGCCGAAGGCCGACTCGGCGGTGAGGCCGCCGGCCGCCGGCGTTCCGGTCGCGGCGCGGGTCGCGAGCCCGAGGGCGGCTGCCGCCCGGAGCGCCTCCGCGGGGTCGGCCACCCCGGCGGCCGCCAGCACCGTGTGCGCGCCGCGCTCGCCCAGCCCGTCCAGGGTGCGCAGCGCGAACGCCGCCCGGCCCGCCGCGGGCAGCACCGACAGGGCGCGCTCCAGGGCGAGTTCGTCGCCGCCGCCGGCCCGGGGGTGCACCCGCAGGCCGAGCACCGCGGGCGGCCGCAGCACCTCCAGCGCCTTGCGCGCCGTCACGCGCACCCGCCCGCCGCCGCCGAACGCCAGCGCCTCGCGCAGCACTTCCCCGCGCAGCAGCCCGTACGCCCCACCGCGCGCCCTGCGTTCGGAGCGCGGCAGTGAGCGCTGGACGAGCCGGTGCGCGGTGAGCACCCTGCGGTGCTTGCCGAGTCCGGTGGGCAGGGTGAGGTAGGCCAGTGCGACCAGCCGCGGGTAGTGCTCGACGAGGGCGGCCTCCGCCTCCTCCACCGCGACCGGGGCGGCCTTCCTCCCGGCCGGCGGGGCCGTGGCGGAAGTGGCGGACTGCGCGCGCGTGTTCACGCCGTGTCAAACGACGCGTTGGTGCGATGGTCACTCCGGGCGCGCGCGGCGGGCACCGGGAGCGCCGACGTCCCGGGCATGCGGAAGGGCGCCCGTCGCGAGGACGGGCGCCCTTCTCGGGGAGGCGCCGCCGGAACCCGGCGGGCAGGGCCGGGTTCCGGCGGCTCGGCCCGGGATCAGACCAGGCCGGCCTTCTCCAGGGCGCTGCCGCAGGTGTCCACGATCAGCCGGGTCACCACGTACGGGTCCACGTTGGCGTTCGGGCGGCGGTCCTCGATGTAGCCCTTCTGGTCCACCTCGACCTGCCACGGGATGCGCACCGACGCGCCGCGGTTGGACACCCCGTAGCTGTACTCGTTCCAGGGGGCGGTCTCGTGCGCGCCGGTGAGGCGGCTCTCGACGCCGGCGCCGTAGTGCTTGATGTGCTCGAGCGGCTTGTCCTCGCGGCCGAGCGACTCGGCGGCCTCGATGATCGCGTCGTAGCTCTCGCGCATCTTCCTGGTGGAGAAGTTGGTGTGCGCGCCCGCGCCGTTCCAGTCGCCCTTGGCGGGCTTGGCGTCGAGCGTCGCGGAGATGCCGAAGTCCTCGGCGGTGCGGTAGAGCAGCCAGCGGGCCACCCACAGGTGGTCGGAGACCTCCAGCGGGCTGAGCGGACCGACCTGGAACTCCCACTGGCCGGGCATCACCTCGGCGTTGATGCCGGAGATGCCGATGCCGGCGGCCAGGCAGTTCTCCAGGTGCTTCTCGACGACCGGGCGGCCGAAGATCTCGTCGGCGCCGACGCCGCAGTAGTAGCCGCCCTGCGGCGCGGGGTAGCCGCCCTCGGGGAAGCCGAGGGGCCGCGAGCCCTGGAAGAAGGTGTACTCCTGCTCGATGCCGAACAGCGACTCCTGCGCCGCGAAGCGCTCGGCGACCTCGCGCAGCGGGGCGCGGGTGTTGGACTCGTGCGCGGAGCCGTCGATGTTGAAGACCTCGCACATGACGAGGACGTCGTCGCCACCGCGGATCGGGTCGGGGAAGGAGGCGACCGGCTTGAGTACGCGGTCCGAGGCGTGGCCCTCGGCCTGGTTCGTGCTGGAGCCGTCGAAGCCCCAGATCGGCAGTTCGGCGCCGTCCGCGAGGATGCGGGTCTTGGAGCGCAGCTTCGCCGTCGGCGTGGTGCCGTCTATCCAGATGTACTCAGCCTTGTAGGTCACGGTGACGCCATCCTTAACGAACGTGATCGCGGGTACCGGCGCCGAGCCGCGCTGATCGGGCCGGGTGCAGCGTCGCAAGAACGTTTTTCCCGACCGTTGCACCCGTGTTAACCACGTGTGAACGGCCCGTCGTGACCAGCGGGTACGGCACACCCGCCACGCCTGTCGCAGGGCTGACACGGTACGGCGCGCGCGGGGAGCGGAGGCTAGGCTCGGGGGCATGCCGCACACCATCGTTGAATACTCCGCGTCGGTGGCCGACGCCTTCGACCGGCCCGCCTTCGGCAAGGGACTCCACGACGCCCTGGTCCGGATCGCGGGCGCGCGGGCCGGCGGGTGCAAGACGCGCTTCGTCCGGCTCGACGACACCTGGATCGCCGACGGCTCGCCGCACTACGCGCTGCTCCACGTCGAGATCGGCGTGCTCTCCGGCCGCCCGCCGGAGATCAAGCGGGAGCTGAACGAGGCGGTGCTCGCCCAGCTGCGGGAGCACACCGCGCCGCTGCCGCACCTGGAGGTGCAGTTCTCGGTGAACCTGCACGACCTGGACAGCGAGAGCTACGTCCGCCACCAAGAGTCCAGGACCGAGGCGTGACCCAGCCGGCCGCGCCGCCCGCCCGGCTGCGCGTCGGCCTGCTCGGCACCGGCCCGTGGGCGCGCCGCACCCACGGGCCCGCCCTGGCCGCGCACCCGGCAGTGGACTTCGCCGGCGTCTGGGGGCGCAGGCCCGAGGCCGCCGCCGAGGTGGCGGCGCTCTTCGGGGTCCGGGCCTACGAGGACGCGGACGCGCTGATCGCCGACGTCGACGCGGTGGCGGTGGCGCTGCCGCCCGGCCCGCAGGCGCGGTTCGCGATACGGGCCGCGGAGGCCGGCCGGCACCTGCTGCTCGACAAGCCGCTGGCGGCGACCGCCGCCGAGGCGCGGTCGGTGGCCGACGCGGTCGAGCGGGCCGGGGTGCGCAGCGTGGTCTTCTTCACCCTGCGCTTCGACACCGGCGCCGCCGGCTGGATCGCCGAACAGGCCGCCGCCGGCGGCTGGTTCACCGCGCGCGCGGACTGGTTCGGAGCGGTCTTCGCGCCGGACGAGAGCCCGTCCACCAGCCCTTACGCCGACTCGCCGTGGCGCAAGGAGAAGGGCGGCCTGTGGGACGTCGGACCGCACGCGCTGTCCGTGCTGCTGCCGCTGCTCGGCGACGTGACCTCGGTGCACGCCGCCCAAGGGCCGCGCGACACCGTGCACCTGACGCTGCGTCATGACAGTGGCGCGTCCAGCACCTCGGTGCTGACGCTGTCCGCGCCGCCCGCCGCGGCCGGCGTCGCCATCGAACTGCGCGGCGCGCGGGGCGTGGCGAGCTATCCGCAGGATCTGACCGGCCCTTCGACGCAGGCCATGGCGAACGCCCTGGACGTGCTGACCTCGGGCGCCACGCACGCCTGCGACGCGCGCTTCGGGGCGCGCGTCACGGAGATCCTCGCCGCCGCACAGGACGCGCTGGGCTGAGCCGCCGGCGTTACCGGGACAAAGGATCACGGCTCAGACATGCCATGGCTCTTCCGGCCTCGATGGCCGGTGTCTATGGTCGATGGCATGAGTGCAGCGGACTGGTGGTCGATCGAGATCCTGGACGCCGAGCACGCGGAGATCTCCGCCGCGTCATGGCGTGACGCGTACGCGCAGACCCTCGCCGAGTCGCTGATCACCAACGGCGCCTCGTCGTGGGAGTGGTTCGCGTACAGCTGGGGCATCGTCCTCGAGGTGTCCTTCGCCGACGAGCGCGGCTGGGCGGCCTGGCGGGCGCTGCCCGGCACCCGGGCCGCGCTGGACGCGGTGCCCGATCCGGTGAGCGGGCTGCTCGTGCACCGCGGCCACGGCGGCGCGTCCGGCAGCTACGTGCCGCGGCTGCCGCAGGTCGATCCGGCGGCCGACCGGGTCGCGCTGCCCGAGCCCGCCTGAGCCCGAGCCCGCCCGAGCCGGGGCCCGCACCCGCCTGAGCCTCGGCCCGGGTCGGCGCGCGGCCGGGCCCGCGGTCAGTCCTGCGCCAGGCCGTCCCAGCCCCAGTGCGGTACCGGACCGGGGTCGCCGACCTCCGCGCCGGGCTGCGAGACGGCCAGCGCGATACGGGTGCCCCACTCGATGTACTCGCCGAACCGCTGCTGGAGCAGGGCGTCGTCCGGCAGCTCCTTGCGGGCCGTGGTCACCATCAACTCCGCCCAGCGGGCGCGCTGCTCCTCGGTGATCGCCAGCCCGGCGTGGTGGCCGAGCAGGGCGTGGTGGCCGCCGAGCCGCTCGGAGTAGGCGGCCGGGCCGCCGAAGACCTCGGTCAGCCAGACCACCACGTGGTCGACGTGCGTCGGGGTGAAGTGCGCGAACACCGGGGACAGCAGGGGGTCCGCGAGCACCTGGTCGTAGAAGGTGTCGATCAGCCGGCGCAGCGCCTCCTCGCCGCCGACCGCATCGTAGAAGCTCCGGCCGTGCTCGGGCTGCTCGGTCATGGTGTCTCCCCGTCCGTGGTCCGCTTCGCGCCCGGTCGCTTCCGAATCGCTCCCGCCAGGATCACCCGCGCGGCCCGCGGGCGGGCGGCCGACGGCCGGATTTCGCCCGGAGCGGACCGAACGGAGCACCGGACTCCGGAAAGCGCCCGCGGCCCGGCCACCGAAGTGGCCGGGCCGCGGACGTCGTGCGGGCGATCGCCGGTGCCGGAGCGCTAGGGGAGCACCCAGCGCTGGGCCGCCGAACCGTTGCAGGTGTAGATCTGCAGCTGCGTGCTCGGCGTCGTCGAGGCTCCGGGGTCGTCCAGGCACTTGCCGGACTGCGGGTTGACCAGCGAGCCGGAGGCGCCGGGCTGCCAGACCTGCGCGCCGGAGCCGTTGCAGGTGTACCACTGCACCTTGGTGCTGTCCGCGGTGCCGCTGCTGGTGACGTCCAGGCAGCCGCCGAGGACGCGCAGCGTCCCGTCGGTGCCGACCGTCCACACCTGGGCGCTGCTGCCGTTGCAGCCGTAGATCTGGATCGGGTTGTTGTTCGCCGCGGTGCTGTGGTCGTCGTCGACGCAGAGCGACGCGTCGACGCCGGAGACGATCGGTCCGGTCACCGAGCCGCTGCCGCCGCCGCTGCCGAAGCCGATCGAGAAGACGTGCAGCCCGCCGGTGCTGGTGTCCGACGGCAGCCGCACCGAGGTGACGGTCTTGCCGGAGGGCAGCGCGACGGGTGCGCTGGCGAACAGGTAGGACTTGACGGAGTCCGAGGCCGCCCCCGCGTGGTTGCGGTAGGCCGCGGTCGCCGCGATCGTGTTGCCGGCCGACACCGTGGCGCTGCCGCCGCCCAGCGTCCAGTCGGAGAAGGTCAGCTGGACGTTCTGCGAGGTGCCGTCACCGAAGTTCACCGTGGCGGTGCCGGTCGACGGGCCGTGGTTGGCGGCGCCCAGGAAGGAGATCGTGCCGGAGCCGCTCGCCGGCACGGTCTGACCGTTCGCCTCGTAGTCGTCCGGCTTGCCCGCTGCCGGGCTCGGCAGGGTGAAGGTCACGCCGGCCGCGGTGACCTTGCCGCCCGGGGTGACACCCGCGGCGGCCAGCGCCTGCGCCGAGTAGCTGTAGCCGACGCCGTCGAAGTTCGCCGAGGAGGACGAACTGTCGTCCGAGATGCCGACGTTGGTGTACGTGGGCGCCCCCGGGTAGGACGGCGGCGCCGCGTCGGCGCTGCTCGCCCACGAGGTGTTGGCCGAGGTGCCCAGGGTGAAGCCCAGCGTGCCGCCCGAGGTGAGCCCGCCGGCCGGCACGTACGCCTTGTTGTAGGCGGCCCCGTTCCAGGTCGCCGACTGCACGTACGGGGCGTTGTCGGCGGCTCCGTTGCCGTTGACGGTGAGCGTGTTCCCGGACGGCAGCGTGACCACCGCCTGGGTGAACATCGGGCTGCCCAGGGCGAGATCGGAGGTGCCGGGCGTCTCGGGGTACATGCCGAGCGCCGACCACACGTACCAGGAGCTCATCTCGCCCAGGTCGTCGTTGCCCGCCAGCCCGGACGCCTTGTTGGTCCAGATCTGGTCCTGGACCTTCCGCACCACCGACTGCGTCTTGTACGGCTGGCCGATGTAGTCGTACTCCCAGGGGATGTTGAGGCTGGGCTCGTTGCCGAGGTCGGTGTAGCCGTTGCCGCCGGTCAGCGAGGACAGGTCGGTGTCGAGGAAGGTCGACAGCTTGGCGTTGCCGCCCATGGCGGTGGCCAGGCCGTGCACGTTGAACGGCACCATCGGGGTGTACTGCCAGGAGTCGCCCTCGACGAAGTTGTTGCCGGAGGTCGGCGAGAAGCCGCCGGTCCAGTTGCCGGAGGCGTCACGCGGCTGGATGAAGCCGCTGCTGTGGTTCAGCAGGTTGGCCCAGCCCTGCGCGCGGTTGGCCAGGGTCTGCTGGTCCGCGGTGTCGCCGAGCGAGCCGGCCAGCGCCGAGACGGCGAAGTCGGCGGAGTTGTACTCCAGGGTCGTCGAGGCCGGCCCGTAGAAGTTGCAGCAGCCGTAACTGCCGTCGCTGGGCAGCCAGCCGAGCTGTTCGAGGTAGTTCAGCCCCGGCCGGTTGTTGTTGGTGGCGGTGGCCTCCTTCACCATGTCGGCGAGCGCCGCCGAGGTGTCGAAGTTCCGCGCGCCGAAGGCGTAGTAGTCGGCGAGGATCTCGTCCGCCGGGTCGCCGACCATCACGTACGACTCGCCGTTGTTCTCCGACCACTTGGGGAACTGCCCGGTCTGGGCGTAGTCGTCGACCATCGACTGGGCGGTGTCCGAGGCGACCTGCGGCGCGACCAGTGCCTCCAGCTGCGCCTGGGAGCGGTAGATGTCCCAGCCGGAGTAGTTGGCGTAGGCCGCCGAGTGCCCGGAGTCCACGGTGTGGGTCTTGGCGTCGAAGCCGACGTACTGCCCGTTGGTGTCGCTGATCACGTTCGGGTGCAGCAGCGAGTGGTAGAGCGCGGTGTAGAAGACGGTCTGCTGGTCCGCGGTCCCGCCGCCGATCTGCACCTTGCCGAGCTGGTTGTTCCATTTGCTCTGCGCCGCGTTGCGGGTGCCGTCGAAGTCCCAGCCGCCGTTCTCCGCGGTCCGGTTGGCGACCGCGTTGGCCACCGACACGTAGGACACGCCGACCTTGGCCTGCACCACCCGGTTGGAGGTGGTGTCGAAGGTGACGTAGCCGGTGGAGCCGGAGGCGGTGCCCTGCCCGGTGAAGGGGCGGTCGAAGAGCATGTCGAAGTAGACGGTGTACGCGTTGCCCGCGCCGCAGAACTTGCCGCTGGTCACCTGCCCGCTGACCTCGGAGCCGGAGACCTTGGTGAACTGCACGGCGGAGCCGCCGTTCTGGCTTTTCGTCAGCTTGAGCACCAGGTTGGCCTGGGTGGAGGAGGGGAAGGTGAACCGGCCCATGCCGCTGCGGGTGGTGGTGGTCAGCTCGGTGGTCACCTGGTTGTTGAGCGTCACCTTGTACGAGCCGGGGGTGGCGGACTCGTTGGCGTGCGAGAAGGCGTCGTTGGCGTTGCCGTCCACCGCGCCGACGGTGGGCAGGACCGGCACGTCGCCGCCGGCGCCGCAGCCGGGTCCGGCGATGTGCGTGAGGCTGAATCCGGTGATGGAGGAGTCGTTGTACTCGTAGCCGCCGCCGTCGGGGCGCGAGGGCGTGTCGGGACTCCACTGCACCATCCCGAACGGGACGTCGGCGCCGGGGAAGTCGTCGGCGGCGTTCGACGTGCCGATGAGCGGGTTGACCAGCGACGCCGGGGAGGTGACCAGGGCGGCGGCTCTCGTCGCCGCCTGCGCCGGGACCGCGGCGAGGCCGAGGGTGGCCAGCGCCGCGGCGGTCAGCGCGCCGAGGGCGCCGGCCGCGGTGCGTCGTGCGGATCGTGCCATAGCGGACCTGCCTCTGAAAGGTGGGTGGGGGAAGCGGTCTCTGACAACGTTGTCGGCTCGGACGTCCGGTGGAACTGTCGTGCGAGCGCCCCGGGGTGTCAAGGGGGCGCGGTCCGCGGGCCGTCCGCTGCGCGGCGTCCACCGGACATTACAACGTTATAAGCATGCGGGCCGACAATCTGTGAAGCCGCGGACGGGGTGGCGGAGTTGCTGGTCAGCGGACTGCCGGTGCTTGACTGGGGCCCAACTCGGCTGCCGAGGGCGAATGTTCACTTCCCGAAGACTCCGATGTGGCTATGGACATGACATTGCTGACGTGCTGTCATGCCGCTGGACGCCCACCGCTTTTTCCCACGTTGGAGAGACCAGGACCCGGAAGGGGCCACCTGTGCGCAAAGCGTTCTCCCAGCCGGCGCGGACCGCCGTGCTGCTGCTCGTCCTGGTCCTGATCGCAGGCATGCGCGCCGCGACCGGCGCGGGTGCGGCGACGGCTCCCGCGGTCCGCCCCGCCGCCGTCCCCGCCGCGAGCGGCGCCGTGTGCGCGCTGTACTGCGACACCCTCGACCCCTCGCGCGCCGCGCAGGAGACCTTCCCGGTGCCGGACGTGACCGACAACGGCAGGCTGCTGCGGCTGCACGTGGACGACGCCGACGGCATGGCCTGGGCCAGCATCGACCACGGCGTGCTCAACGACTCGGTGTGGCTGGACCGTTCATGGGACGGCGGCGCCACCTGGGACGGGCTGCTCGGCAAGGCGTCGATCCCCTCGGCGTGGACCGGCACGCGCACCCTGATGTACAACCTCTACGACCCGGTGAAGCACCGCCGTGCGGTGCTCCGCGCCTGCGGCGACGCGCAGGGCGTGGCCTGCACCTCCTGGGCGCGCCTGGCGGTCTGCGCGGCGTCCTGCGACGGCGCGGCGCCCGGCGCGGGAGACGTCCAGCCGGTCGCTCCGACGACGCTCTCCGGCCGGACGATCGCGCTGCACACCGACTCCGCCGGGATGGCCTGGGCGGTCCTGTCCGCCGGCCGGGCGGGCGACGAGATCTGGCTGGACCGCTCCTGGGACTCCGGCGCGAGCTGGCCCGACGGCTCCTCCAAGGGCCGCACCAGCGTGCCGTCCGGCGCCACCGGGACGCGTACCGCCGCCTTCAACACCAGCGACCCGCTGGGCCGGCTCTACGGCGGGGCGGTCCGCGCCTGCGGGCGCGCGGTCGAGGGGCAGAACGGCAGCTGCACGGCGTGGGCCAGGCCCGCGCCCTCCCGCGCCGCGGCCGCCGCCGACGCGCTGATGTACTCCTACGATCCGAACACCGCTTACTGGCCGTCGAGTTGGTGGAACTCCGCGGTCGCCCTCGCCACCGTGATCGACTACATGCGGCAGACCGGCGACACCCGGTACCGGTGGATCGTCGATCGCACCTTCCAGATCGACAAGGCCGCCTTCCCGGCCGGCGCGCGCAGCTCCGACGCCATCGACGGCGACTTCATCAGCCGCGCCACCGACGACTCCGAGTGGTGGGCGCTGGCCTGGATCGACGCCTACGACCTGACCGGCGACACGAAGTACCTCAACGAGGCCGTCACCATCGCCACCTACGTCAACGGCCTGTGGGACACCGGCACCTGCGGCGGCGGCGTGTGGTGGGACCGCGAACGCACGTACAAGAACGCGGTCACCAACGGCCTGTGGGTGACGATCACCGCGCAGCTGCACACCCGGCTGGCCGGCGACACCCTGTGGCTGGGCCGGGCCACCACCGCCTGGCACTGGTTCACCGCCTCCGGCCTGATCAACTCCTCCGGCCTGGTCAACGACGGCCTCACCGCCGGCTGCGCCAACAACGGCCAGACGGTGTGGAGCTACAACCAGGGCCTGGCCATCGGCGCGGGTGTGGAGATCTGGCGCGCCACCGGCGACTCCTCGGCGCTCGCCACCGCCCGCCGGTTCGCGGACGCCGCCGTCGCCTCCCCGGCGCTGACCTCGGGCGGCATCCTCACCGAGTCCTGCGACGCGCCGGCCGCCGACTGCGACGACAACGGCAAGCAGTTCAAGGGCGTCTTCATGCGCTACCTCCAGGACCTGAACTCCGCGACCGGCGGCGCGTACGCCTCCTTCGCGCGGACCCAGGGGGACAGCGTGTGGAACCGCGACCGCGACAGCCTCGACCGGCTCGGCGAGCGCTGGGCGGGCGGCGGCACCACCGCCCATCCCAACGTCGCCGACTGGCGGACCCAGGCGTCCGCGCTCAGCGCGCTGCTCGCGGCGGGGTGAGCGGCGGCCCACGCGAGCCGGCCGGCCGGGCCGGTGCCGGCCCGGCCGACCGGGCCGCGGGGGCCTTCCGGGTGACGTCAGGCCGCGGCGGGAAGAAACCCCGCGCGGCCGCGGCTTGTAGGGAACATGAAGGCGATCACGTACACCACCAGCGGCAGCCCCGACGTCCTGACCCTCACCGACCGGCCCGTGCCGGAACCCGGCACCGGCGAAGTGCGGGTCAGGGTCGCGGTGTCGGGAGTGAACCCCACGGACTGGAAGGCGCGGACCGCCACCAGCCCGGACGGTGCGCAGGTGCCGAACCAGGACGGCGCGGGCACGGTCGACGCCGTCGGCCACGGGGTGCCGGCGGACCGGATCGGCGAGCGGGTCTGGCTGTGGGAGGCCGCCTGGCAGCGGGCCGACGGCACCGCGCAGGAGTACGTCACGCTGCCCGCGCGGCAGGCCGTGGCGCTGCCCGCGCACGCCGGCTTCGACCTCGGCGCGAGCCTGGGCATCCCCGCGCTCACCGCGCACCGCGCGCTGACGGTGGCCGACGGCGGACCCCAGCGGCTCGCCCCCGGCGCGCTCGCCGGGCGGACGGTGCTGGTCGCCGGCGGCGCGGGCGCGGTCGGCAACGCGGCGATCCAGCTGGCCCGCTGGGCCGGCGCGACGGTCGTCACCACGGTCAGCGGCGCGCGGAAGGCGGAGCTGGCGACCCGCGCCGGCGCCCACCACGTGGTCAACTACCGCGAGCAGGACGCGGCCGCCGAGATCCGCCGGATCGCCCCCGGCGGCGTGCACATCGTGGTCGAGGTGGCCCCTGCCGCCAACGCCGCCCTGGACGTCGCGGTCACCGCCCCCGACGCCGTCGTCGCCTTCTACGCCGACGACGGCGAGGCGCTGTCGGTCCCGGTGCGCCCCTCGATGTTCACCAACCTGCGCTGGCAGGGCGTCCTCGTCTACACGGTGCCGGCGGCCGCCAAGGACCACGCCGTCGCCGCGGTGTCCGCCGCCGTCGCGGACGGCGCGCTCCACGCCGGCGAGGACGCGGGCCTGCCCTTCCACCGCTTCCCGCTGGAGCGCGCCGCCGACGCGCACGCGGCGGTCCAGGACGGCGCGGTCGGCAAGGTCCTGATCGACGTCTCCACCGCCTGAGTGTCACAGGGCGGGCGCACCATGGCGGCATGAACCGTGGCGGCCTGAACCGTGGTGGCGGCTCGCCCGTCGTCCTGACGCTGGAGGGCACCGGGCTGCCCGGGTCGAGCTGCGCGGGCGCGGCCGGGTTCCCCGGCTACGAGGGGATCCACGTCGCGGTGCAGCGGCGCGGGCGGCCGCAGGAACTGCTCGGGGTGACGCCCGGCGACGCGCCCGGTGCGCGGTGGACCCTGGAGTGCCTGGCGCGGCCGTCCGCCGACGGGCTCGCCGAGCTGACCGGGCCGTACGTGCAGGGCGGCCCCGGCGGCCGGTTCGTGTACCTGTCCTGGGGCACGGTCGGGCCCGGCGGGCAGGGGTTCGCGATGTTCCGCCGCGCCAAGCTGGTGCTGGGCGCGATCCCGCCGGAGGTGGCCGCCGCGGCCGTGCGCACCGGGCGGCTGACCGGCCGGCTGGGCCTGACCGACGCCCACGGCAGGCCGCTGTGCGCCCGCGTGGTGCCGCCGGCGATCAGCTGGACGGCGCGGTGAGCCGCGGTGAGCCGCGGCGCGGCGCGGGGGCGGTGCGCGTCAGCGCGCGTACGCCTTCGCCACCGCCCGCGCCGCGTCCTCGACCAGGTCGATGCCGCCGGCCTCCGACCGCTGGCCGGATGAGAGCACCGCGATGAGCAGCCGGTGCCCGTGGTATGTGACCTCGCCGATGCTGTTGATGTCCCACAGACCGGTCGCGCTGCGCTGCAGCCAGCCGTTCTTCAGCGCGTAGCCGCCGTGGTCGGAGTCCGCCGCCGACACGCCCCAGCGCTGGCCCGCGGTGACCGAGGCCATCAGCCCTGTGATGTAGGAGCGGGACGCGGCGGACAGCGGCGAGTCCCCGCCGTCGCCGAACACCGCCCGCAGAAGCCTGAGTTGGTCGCCCGGCGTGGTCTGCGTCAGCCCCCACAGGTCGCTCGGGCCGCCCTCGGTGCCGCGCAGGCCGAGCGTGCGGTTGGCGGCGCCGAGCCCGTACGCACGGCCGATGGTGTCCCACAGCGCCTCTGCCGCCTCGTTGTCGCTGCGCTCGATCATCGCGGTGGCCAGGCTCCGCTGGTACGCGCTCAGGCGGGTTCCGGCGTGCTGGTGCTGCAGCAGCAGCGTGGCCAGGATGTCGACCTTGACGATGCTCGCGGTGTCGTACGTGTTGTCCGCGTCGTCGCTGGTGTCGTACGCGGTCGCGGCGCCCGTGCCGTCCGCGGCGCCGTCGAGGTCGACGACCGCGACCGCCAGGTCGCCGGCGCCGGGCAGCGCGTCGACCGCGGCACGCACGGCCTTCGCCGCCATGGCGGCGGATACGCCGGTGGGAGTGGGAGTGGGAGTGGGAGTGGGGGTGGGCGTGGGGGTCGACGTCGGCGCGGAGGTGGCGGGGGCGGGCGTGGCCGCCGTCGTGGCCGGTGAGGTGTCCGCGGCCGGCACCGCGCCCGAACCGGCCTTGGCGTCCGGCGACTGCGCGATCGTGGCCACGGTGAGCACCGCCATCGCGGCCAGCGCCGTCACCGACACGGCAAGCGGCTTCGCCCACCAGCGCATCCCCCGCTCGCCGGGCGCGTCATCCCCGCCGAACGTCACCACCGCCTCCGCCGGCACCTCCGTGCCGCCCTCGGCTGTACACCGCTCCGACGAGCCCCCGGCTTCAGCGCCGGCCCCCGCCCGAGCCCCCGCGTCCGCGCCGGCAGGCACCGCAGGTGCCAGGCCGCCCGGGTCCGCAGGTATCTCCGCGGACACCTCAGCGCGCGGCGCCGCAGACGCCGCGCCACCCGCGCCCGCAGGTGCGTCCGCCGTGTCACCGGTGCGTGCCGCGGCGGTCAGCGCGGCCCCGTCTTCCGCGCCCGGCGCGGCAGGCGCGTCCGCGCCCGCAGACATCTCAGCGGGTGACGCCGCAGGAGCCGCGTCGCACAGGCCGGCAGGCACCGTCGCCCCGGGCGCGTCAGCGCCGGCAGGCGCACCTAGCCCCGGCGTCGCAGGCGCCGCGCCACTCGCGCCGGCAGGCGTGTCCGCCGTGTCACCGGTGCGTGCCGCGGCGGTCAGCTCGGCCCCGTCTTCCGCGCCCGGCGCGGCAGGGGCGTCCGCGCCCGCAGACATCTCAGCGGGTGACGCCGCAGGAGCCGCGTCGCACAGGCCGGCAGGCACCGTCGCCCCGGGCGCGTCAGCGCCGGCAGGCGCACCTAGCCCCGGCGTCGCAGGCGCCGCGCCACCCGCGCCGGCAGGCGCGTCCGCACCCGCCGCCGGAGGCATCTCCGCGCCGGCAGGCGCCACCTCGCCCGGCGCCGAAGGCGCCACCCCACCGGAAACCGGCGCCGAAGGCGCCCCCATGTGATCCATGGCGGCGACCGTAGGCGCCGACTCTGGGGGTCCGCTGAGAGCGGGACGCCAATCGTCTGAGATCCGGATGAAAGTGCACACGGACTCGGCCCGCCCCCTGCCTGTTGCGCCGCGGCCGCACCCCTGTAGCCGCCGCGGCGCGTCACCCGGAGCGAACTGGGTGTTTCTTGCGGCTTGCCTGTAAATTATTTCACCTTACGCGCGAACTATTGCGCCGAAGTAACCCGGTCGTTACGATCCCCGGCACCCCCACACCGACCGGAGGAGAACCCCATGGGTGTCACGCGCCGGACATTCCTGCAGGCCGCCGTAGCGGCCACCGCGGCGGGCTCGTTAGGAGCCGTCGCCGAGACCGCCCTCGCCGGACCCGCGTCGGCCGCCGGCAGCCCTGCGGGCGACGTGGTCGGCAAGGTCACTGTCGGCTACCAGGGCTGGTTCGCCTGCGTCGGCGACGGCGCCCCGATCAACGGCTGGTGGCACTGGACGCAGAACTGGGGCCAGTCGCCTTCCCCTTCGAACACCGGCATCAAGTGCTGGCCCGACATGCGCGAGTACACGCACGGCTACCAGACCGCGTACGCGAACCTCGGCAACGGGCAGCCGGCCACCCTGTTCTCCTCCTACGACCAGCAGACCGTGGACACCCACTTCCAGTGGATGAAGACCTACGGGATCGACACCGCCGCCCTCCAGCGGTTCAACCCCACCGGCGGCGAGGGCCCGACCCGCGACGCGATGGCGCAGAAGGTGCGCAACTCGGCGGAGGCGAAGGGCGTCAAGTTCCACGTCATGTACGACGTCACCGGCTGGACGGGCATGCAGTCGGAGATCAAGGCCGACTGGACGAACAAGATGAAGGCGCACACCGCCTCCTCCGCGTACGCCGTGCAGAACGGCAAGCCGGTGGTGTGCATCTGGGGCTTCGGCTTCAACGACGACAACCACCCGTTCTCCACCGACGCGTGCCTGGACGTCATCAACTGGTTCAAGTCCCAGGGCTGTTACGTCATCGGCGGGGTGCCGCGCGAATGGCGGACCGGCGGCGCGGGCACCCGGACCGGGTACTCCGACGTCTACCACGCGTTCCACATGCTCTCGCCGTGGATGGTCGGCGCGATCGGCAACGCGGGCGACTCCGACAACGCCTACACCACGTACACCGTCGGCGACGAGGCGGACTGCGCGGCGCACGGCATCGACTACCAGCCGTGCGTGCTGCCCGGCGACGTCTCGGGCCGCCAGCGCGCCCACGGCGACTTCATGTGGCGGCAGTTCTACAACGTGGTGCGGGCCGGCGCACAGGGCGTCTACATCTCGATGTTCGACGAGTTCAACGAGGGCAACCAGATCGCCAAGACCGCCGAGTCGCAGGCGTGGACGCCCACCAACTCCGGTTTCCTGGCGCTGGACGAGGACGGCACCGCCTGCTCCTCCGACTACTACCTGCGGCTGACCGGCGACGGCGGCAGGATGCTCAAGGGCCAGATCGCGCTGACCGCCACCCGCCCCACCCAGCCGGTCGTCTCCGGCGGTGGCGACACCACCCCGCCGACCGCGCCCGCGAACCTGCACGCCACCGCGCACACCAGCAGCTCCGTCTCGCTGGCCTGGAACGCGGCGACCGACAACGTGGGCGTCACCGGCTACCGGGTGCTGCGGGTCGACGGCTCCACCAGCACCCAGGCCGGCACCGCGACCGGAACCTCCCTCACCGTCACGGGACTCGCCCCCTCCACCGCGTACACCTTCGACGTGGTCGCCCTCGACGCGGCCGGCGGTGTCTCGCAGCCCTCCAACCAGGTCTCCGTCACCACCGACGCGGCCTCCTCCACCACCGACCTCGCCCTGCACAAGGCGACGTCCGAGAGCAGCCACACCCAGGTCTACGGCTCGGGCAACGCGGTCGACGGCGACCCCAACAGCTACTGGGAGTCGGCCAACAACGCCTTCCCGCAGTGGCTCCAGGTCGACCTCGGCGCGGCCACCGCCGTCCGGCGCATCGTGCTCACCCTGCCGCCGTCCACCGCGTGGGGCGCGCGCACCCAGACGCTGTCGGTGCAGGGCAGCACCGACGGCTCGGGCTTCACCCAGCTGCTCGCCCCGGCGGGCCGCACCTTCGACCCGGCGTCCGGCAACTCCGTGACCCTGACCCTGCCGTCCACCGTGACCACCCGTTACGTGCGGCTGAACATCACCGCCAACACGGGCTGGCCGGCCGGCCAGATCTCGCAGTTCCAGGTCTACGCCGCATGAGCCGCGGGCCGCGGGGCGCGGTACGCGCGTCCTGCCCCCGCGGCCCGCACCCACCCGCACGCCGCGCGTCTCAGGCGTCGCGGTCGCACAGCGCATGGTCGATGAGGACCTGCGCCGCGCGGTTCACCGCGTCCTGGTCGACCAGCGCGGTGGTGGTGGTCAGCGCCACCGTCACCGCGCGCCGGCCGTCCGCCGACACCGCGGGACGCCCGTACGCGCCGAGGCCGTCGCCCTCGTGCAGGTACGCGACGCCGCCGCAGGTCAGCGGCATGGCCCGCAGCCCCAGGCCGTAACCGCCCTGACGGCCCGCGGGCGGGACCGGCAGGTCGTCGTACGGCACGGTGCGCCGCATCTCGGCCCACTGCGCGGCGGGCAGCAGCCGTCCGCCGGCCAGCGCGCGGAAGAAGACGTCGAGGTCCGCGGGGGTGCTCACCACACCGGAGTCGGCGGTGTGCTGGACGCTCTGCTCGGTGAGGTCCTCCACCGCGCCGCCCGGTCCGGCGACCGTCACCCGCTCGTGCGGGCCGACCAGGAACGGGTTCAGACCGGGGATGTACGTGTGGCGCAGCCCGAGCGGCGCGATCACCCGGTGCTCCACCAGCTGCTCCCAGCTCCGCCCGCCCGCGGCCCGCTGCGCGATCATCGCGGCCAGCAGGTAGTTGGTGTTGGAGTACGCCCAGCCGCGGCCCGCGGCGAACAGCGGCGGGTGCGCCACCGCGAGGGCGACGAGCTGCGCGGCGGGCGTGTCGTCGTAGCGGTTCTCGTCGAAGTGGTGCTGCAACCGGTCCTGCACGGACGGGTCCTGGACGTAGTCGAAGAGGCCGCTGGTCTGCTGGAGCAGGTTCCGCACGGTGATCCGCGCGCCGTCGTTGCCGTGGCCCGACACCACGCCGGGCAGCCAGTGTTCGACGGTGTCGTCCAGCGACAGCCGCCCCTCGGAGACGAGTTGGAGCACCACCACCGCGGTGAACGTCTTCGTGGTGCTGGCGGTCCTGAACTCCGGGTCCCACGGCACCGGGGCGGTCGAGCCGAGGCCCGCGGTGCCCAGCCGGGCCAGCAGCGGGCCGCCGCGCGGGCGGTCGACGCGGGCGACCACGTTCACGTCGCCGCCGCCCGCGGCGCGCACCGCGGCGAGGTCCGCCCGCAGCCCGGCCGCCGTGTAACCGCCGCCGCGGCCTCCGTGGGCTCCACCCGGGCGCCGCCCGCCGTGCGCTCCGGCCGGTACCGCCGCCAGCGCCGAGACGGCCAGCGCCACCGCCCACGCCGCCACGACCGTACGCTTCCCCGTCACCGCTGCCCGCATCGCCCGCACACATCCCCGTCGTCCGGTCCCGCCCCGGCGCCGCGGGGCGCCGGGCTGACCCGGCCCAGTCAACCGGCCGGGCGGGAGCGGATCGATGGAGCTGCCCACCCGCCGCGAGGTGGGGTCAGCCCCCCGGCCGCATGCCCCGGCCGCACGCCACGCGCGGCCCCGCCGGGCAGGACCCCGCCGGGCAGGCCGGTTTCAGGCCGCGCCGAGGCGCTTCTGCTCCTCCGCCACGATGCGCCGGGCCAGCGACTGCTCCGAGACGTCCAACGCCTCCGGCGCGGACTCCGCGGTGTCGCTGCGCCGCGCATAGGCGTCGAACGAGCGGGACTTGCCGGCCAGGATCTCCAGCAGCCGCTGGTCGACGCTGTCGGCGGCCAGCAGCCGGTGCACCTGGACGCGCCGGATCTGGCCCATCCGGTGCGCCCTGGCGATGGCCTGCTCCTCCATCGTCGGCTTGATCTGCGGCTCGCACAGCACCACCACCGAGGCCGCCTGGAGGTTCAGCCCGACTCCGCCCGCCTGGACCTGCGCCAGCAGCACGGTGTGGCCGCGGTGGGCGGTGAACTCGTCGGCCAGGCGCTGGCGTTCGGTCGGGGAGGTGCTGCCGGTCAGCACGCCCGCGAGCCCGCCGTGTGCGGCCGGCAGCGCGGCGGCCACCGTGGTCAGCACCTCGCGGAAGTAGGAGAACACCACGACCTTCAGCTCGTTCTCCGCGGCCTCGCGGACGATCTCGCGCAGCCGCTGCAACTTCGCCGAGCGGGCGGGATCGGCGTACGCGGCCCGGCGCATCGCCATGAAGTTCCCCGCGCCGACCGCCGACCGGTACGCGCCGAGGTCCGCCCCGGACAGCTCCTCCCACTCGTCCACCCGTACCAGCTCCGGCAGTTCGGTCAGCACGTCGGCCTGATTGCGCCGCAGGTAGGCGGGGCCGACCGCGCGGCGGAACGCCTGCGATCCGGCGACGGTCAGGCTGCGCCGGATGCCCGGCAGCAGTTCGGGGCGGACGTACCCGACGAGGTTGCGGAACTCCTCGACGCGGTTCTCCATCGGCGTGCCGGTGAGCAGCAGCACGTGCTCGGCCCGCTCCGTCCAGGACGCCAGGGCGCGGGAGCGGGCCGCCTCCGGGTTCTTGACGTAGTGCGCCTCGTCGGCGACCAGCATCGCGACCCGGGTGTCCGGCGGGGCGTCGAGGCCGCGCAGCCCCTCGTACGTGGTCACCGCGACGTCGCCGCCGGCCAGCCACTCCTTCACCGCCTGCCGGCGGTCGGGGCCGTGCAGCCGCAGCGCCCGCAGCGTGCTGTGCGTCTCGATCTCGCGCAGCCAGTTGACCAGCACGCTCGCCGGGCACACCACCAGGAAGTGGGTGCGGCCCGTGGCCTTGAGGTGCGCCATGGCCGCTATCGCCTGGACCGTCTTGCCCAGGCCCATCTCGTCGCCGAGCAGCACCCGGCGCTGCGCCAGCGCGAACCGCGCGCCGAACTCCTGGTAGCCGCGCAGCGACACGCGGCGGTGCGTGCCGTCCAGCGGCTGGGCGCGCACCCGTTCGACGACGTCGCCCGGCAGGAAGCCGCGCGCCGCCGCGGCGTCCGGCGCGGGCCCGCCGAACTCCCCGAGCAGGCCGTGGAATTCGGCCGCCCGCAGCTCGAAGTCGATCCACGCCTCGTCGTCCCCGGCGAGCGGGCGCAGCAGATCCACCGAGGTCTGGCCGAAGAGCAGCCCGGTCTCCTGCTTCGCGGCCTCGCCCAGCGCCTGCTCCAGCCGGTCCACCGCTTCCCGTGCGGCCTCACGGCGTCGGCTCGCGAACAGCAGGCCGAAGGGGCCGCGGGCCGGCCGGGCGGCCGCGAGCAGTTCGGCCAGGTCCCGCCCGGTCCGCTCGGCGAGCGCCCGCGCCCGCGGCACCTGCGGGCCCGCGAGCACCAGCCGGTGCAGCGCCACGACCAGGGCGGTCGCCTCGGGATCGGTGCGCTGCTCGGCGGTCAGCGGCACCATGACCGCGTCGGCGACGGCGTCCGCGAGCTGCCCGGCCGCGGCCTGCGCCTGCGCGGCGGTCGTGCGGCCCACGCCCGGCACCTGCCGCAGCTCGTACGCAGTCGCCGCCCGTACCCGCTGCACGGTGGAGAACGCGGACCCGGTCAGCGCGGACGCCACGCGCAGCCGGCCGCCGGTCGCCTCGGCCAGCCGCGCCACCGGCATCGCCTCCAGCTCGCGCCGCACCAGCTCCTCGCGCAGCGGCGCGAGCGCCGTCTCCACCGCCGCGCGCGCCGCGTCGTGGTCCGCGACCACCGCGCCCGCCGCGGCCTGCAGCGCACGCGCCCTGCGCAGCACCGACCTCCTGCGCAGCCGGCCGCGCAGCCCGCCTTCCCCAGCCGCCATCTCCCCGCCGCCTCCCCGCGCTCGCCTCAGCCGTCTGCCCGCCCGCCGGGCGCGGCGAACCTGGACCCGCGCACCCGGACCGGACCCGGCGGACCGGCCGCCGTGGACCCGGCTTCCCCAGGCCGCACCGCCGTAGGCCGCACCTCGGTGAACCCCGGGTCCGCCGCGGACCGGGACCCAGCGTAGGGCCCGGCCCCGACACCGCCCCGGCGCCCTCCGCACGCCCTCGACGCCTGCCGAACCACCCTCGGGAGCGCGGGAGTCCGGGTCGAGCCGCCCGGCGAACGCGCGAACGCGCCGCGGTGCGGCGGTGGTCAGGCGGACCAGGGCTCGTCGCCGGTGGCCACCGCCTCACCGGTGCGGGCCGACTCCTCGACGGCCAGCGCGATCAGATGGTCCTGGCACCCCTGCGCCAGCGGATACGGCTCGGGCGCGGCGCCGCGCGCCCACGCCCCGGTGCGGCACAGCAGCTCGACCACCGCGAGGTCGTCCTCGGAGAAGTGCGCGCCGGTGTGGTCGTTGCGCCACACCACCCGTCCGTCGAAGGTGATGTGGCGTACCTCGCTGCCTTCGAGGTTGAGGTCCAGGCCGGTGCGGCGGCGCACCAGCGGGGTCTCGTACGGGGTGCGCGGGTCGGCCATCCGCACCACCGTCTCGTCGACGATCTCGCCGAGCGAACCGCGGATCACCATGCGCCGCGACCGCAGCGGGTTCCACCACTGGTTGTCGGTGAAGTCGTAGAGGGCGGAGCGGCCGCCGCCGAAGTCGAGCAGCGCGAGCGTCGTGCGCGCGTCCTTCGGCGTGAGGTCGTCCGACCAGCCCTTCGGGGACAGCGGGTCGGCGAGCGGCGCGGTGAACGCGCGCGCCGTCACCGTCACCGGCTCGAAGCCGACGCCCAGCGTGTGCCGGATCAGCGACACCGCGTGGTACATGTGCGTGGACGACACCTGCACGGACGTCGGCGTGCCGATCACGCCCTCACGCACCAGTGCGATCCGTGCGGCGTGCCCCGGCATCAGCGGGTACTGCTCGGCCACCTGCACCAGGCCGCTGGCGCCGACCTGCTCCCACAGCGCCCGCAACCCCGCCGCGTCGGGTGCGGGAGGCGTCTCCGCGAGCACCGGGACGCCCGCCGCGACCAACTCCCCGGTGACCTCGGGCGTCACCTCCCACGGCACCGACGGGATGACGAACTCCGGCTCCGCGGCGAGCAGTTCGGCGACGCTGAGGAAGGCCGGGACCCCCCACTCGCGGCGTACCCGCGCGGCCCGCTCGGCGGACCTGGTCACCACGCCCGCGAGCTCCAGCCGGTCCGGCAGGCCGCGCGCCAGCCGGGCGAAGAACTCCGAGCGCCAGCCGGTGCCGACCACCCCGAACCGTATCGGTCCGGTGCCTTCCGCGCCCTCGGCGCGCTCAGCGCCCTGGGCGTCTTCCGCTCCCTCGGGCCGCCCCGCCGGTTCCGCCGTCGCCGTGCTCATGCGCTCCACCCTTCGACCTCCGCCGATCCGGCGCTCCGCCGGTTCGCCGGGCCGCCGGTGGCCATCCTCGCACCGCCCGGCGGCGCGGCGGGAGGTCACTTGAGCAGGCGCGACATCCGCCGGTCGGCGAGCGGCCTGCCGCCGGTCTGGCAGGTGGGGCAGTACTGCAGCGCCGAGTCGCTGAAGGAGACCTCGCGGATGGTGTCGCCGCACACCGGGCACGGCTCGCCCTTGCGGCCGTGCACCCGCAGGCCCGACTTCTTCTCCGCCTTCAGCTCGCGCACCGGCAGGCCGCGGGAGCGTTCGACCGCCTCGGTCAGGGTGCCGCCGACCGCCTCGTACAGCCGGGTCACCTCCTCCTCGGAGAGCGAGGCGGCCAGCTTGAACGGCGACATCCTCGCGGCGTGCAGGATCTCGTCGGAGTACGCGTTGCCGATGCCGGCCAGCACACCCTGGTCGCGCAGCACGCCCTTGAGCTGCCGGCGCTCGCCGCCCAGCAGCGCGGCGAAGGCGTCCCGGGTGAAGGCGGGGTCCAGCGGATCGGGCCCCAGCCGGGCGATGCCGGGCACCGCCGCGGGGTCGGCGACCACGTACACCGCCAGCCGCTTCTGCGTCCCCGCCTCCGTCACGTCGAACCCGGCGCCGTCGTCCGGCTCGCCCAGCCGTACCCGCAGCGCCAGCGGCCCCTTGCCCGGCTTGGGCGGCAGCGCCGGCACCTTGTCGCTCCACCGGACCCACCCGGCCCGCGCCAGGTGGAGCACCAGGTGCACCTCGCCGACGGCCACGTCCAGGAACTTCCCGTGCCGGGCGACCGCCCCGAAGGGCTGCCCGACGAGCGCGGTCACCGGCGGGTCGTACGTCTTGAGCGCGTGTACGGCGACCGGGTGCACCGCCCCGACGGTCCGGCCGGCCAGGTGCACGGCGAGGAACTGGCGCAGCGCCTCGACTTCGGGCATTTCAGGCATGCCGCCAGTGTCGCCGAAGCGGCCGGGAAACGGGAGCCGGGCGCTCCGGCGGCCGCCGGGAGCCGCCAGGAGCCGGCGCGGAGAGGCCCGCCCCCGGTTCGCGGCCGGCCCGGAAAGGGGCGCGCGAGAAGCGTTCCGCGTGGGGTCCGGGCGCGGTGCCGGGGCCGGTGCGGGCGGTGTTGACCGGGGCGCGGGTGGGGCCTAGATTCGGCGCCGGGCAAGGTGTTGACGTGTTGTTGACGAGTTCATGACCAGAGTCGGCCCGGGTGCGGGCCGCGTCCGGAGAGGACCGCGATGACCGAACCGCCCGGTGCCCCCCTCGCACGCCCCGCGCTCCTCGCCGCCGTCCGCGCCCAGCTCGCGCACGGCGGCAGCGCCCTGCTCAGCGGCCCGCCCGGCATCGGCAGGAGCACCCTGCTCGGCCGGCTCGCCGCCGGGTACGAGCAGGACCCCGGCCACCGGGTCCTGCACTGCGCGCCGTCGGCCGCCGACCGCGACAGCCCCTTCCTCGGCCTGATCGACCTGCTCGCGCCGGTCGGCGACGAGACGACCGCCGCGCTCGCCCCGCACGAACGGGCCGTGCTCGGCGCGGCCCTGCTCCGCACCCCGCCGCCCCCCGGCGTCGATCCGGCGCGCGGCCGCGACCGGCTGGTCCTGCACCTGGCGGTCCGCAACACGCTGGCCCTGCTCTCCCGCGGCGGCCGCACCCGGGTCCTGCTCGTCGTCGACGACCTCCAGTGGCTCGACCCGGCGACCGCCGCCGTCCTCGCCTTCCTCGCCCGGCGCCCGCCGGGGCCGCCGCCCGAGGGGCCGCCGTCCGCGCCGCGGCCCGATCCGCGGCCGGCGCCGCAGCCCGCGCTGCTGGGCGCGGTACGCCTCGCCCAGCGCCCGGGCCGGTTCCCGCACCCCCGCGACGGCACGCCGTACGAGACGATGTGCCCGGGGCCCGTGCGGACCTTCGCGGTCCCGGCGATGACGCCGCGGGAGACCGCGCGGCTGCTGGCCCGCCAGGACGGCCCGCGGCTGCCGGGCCCGGTCGTCGCCCGGCTGCACCAGGCGGGCGGCGGCAACCCCCGGGCGGTGCGGGAGCTGGCCAGGGCGCTGGGCGAGCGGGTCCGCGCGGCAGGCGGCGCGGCGCCGGCCCCGCACGAGCCGCTGCCCGTCCCCGACAGCCTGCGCGCGCCCGTACTGGCCCGGCTGGCGCCGCTGCCCGCGGGCGTCGTGCGCACCCTGCTCATCGCGAGCGCGGCGGCGCGGCCCACCGTCGGACTGCTGCTGCGGGCCGGCTGCCCGACCGCGCCCGCCGACCTGGACACCGCCGTCCGGCACGGCCTCGTCGCCCCCGCGGGGCAGGCCGGCGGCCGGGCGTCCGCACTGCCGCCCGGCCAGTGGCCGGTGCGGTTCACCGACCCGCTGATCCCGCTGGTGCTGTGCGCCGAGGCCGGATACGAGGCGAGGATCGCGGTCCACCGCGCGCTCGCGGAGGCGGCCCCCGCCTCCGCCCCGGCGCCCGCCACCGCACCGGCCCTGGCGCCCGCCGCCACCGTCCGGGCGCACCACCTCCCGCTCACCGCCACCGAACGCAGCGTCCTGGCGCGGGTCGCCGACGGCGCGAGCAACCGCGAGATCGCCGCGGGCCTGGTCGTCAGCGTCAAGACCGTCGAGGCCGCGCTCACCCGCGCCTACCGCAAACTCGGCGCCCGCTCCCGGGTCGAGGCGACGCGCCTGCTGATGACGCAGCGGCTCACGCCGTGACGTGAGCCGCGCGCCGGTCAGAGCGCGGAGTCCGGCAGGCCCGGCGCGTTGATCCGCGAGGTCGGCACCGCCTCGTCCTGAAGGTGCCAGGCGGCCAGCCAGCGGGCGTAGGTGCCGTCCTGGATCAGCTGGTTGATCGCGTCGGCGACCGGCTTCACCAGGCCGTCGCCCTTCTTGGTGGTCGCGCAGATCAGCCCCTGCAACGTCGTCCCCGCGCCGGAGAAGACCCCGGCGACGCGGGTGGCCTGCGGGGTGCCCGCGGTCTTCGCCACGTGGTAGGCGATGGCGGGGTTCGACTCCAGGTAGGCGTCGACGCGCCCCGAGGAGAGCGCCAGGTAGGTGCTGTTCGGGTCCTGGTAGTACTTCACGGTGAGCGTGCTGCCCTGCGCCTTCAGCTTGCGCTGCCAGTCCAGGGCGATCCGCTGCAGGCTGGTCCCCGGGCGCACCGCGACGGTCCGGCCGGCCAGCGCGTGGTAGTCGCCGTCGAAGGTCAGCGGGTCGTTCTTGCGCACCTCGACGCCGAGGTTGTCCTCACGGTAGGAGGCGAAATCGTACTTCTGCTGGCGCTGCTGGGTGTCGGTGACGTTGGAGAAGGCGACGTCGGTGCGGCCGCTGTCGATCCCGACGAAGAGGTTCTGGAAGGTCGCGCCGGTCACCACCGGCTTGAGCCCCAGCACCGCGGCGACCAGCCGGCCGAGGTCGGGCTCCGAACCGGTCAGGGTCTTCTGGTCGCTGCCCAGGAAGGCGATCGGCGCCGCGCCCCCCGGCAGGTAGCCGACACCGATGGTGAGCTTCCCGCTGTCGCGCACCCGCGCGGGCAGCTCCGCCCTGATCCGGGCGACCTCGGAGACCGGCAGCGAGACCTGGCGGGCGGCGCCGTTCGACGCCGCGCCGATCACGACGGTGCCGCCACCGGAAGCCGGGGCGGCGGCCGGCGACCCGCCGCCGTCGTCGCCGCAGGCCGCGAGGCCCAGCGCGAGGGCGGCGAGCACGGCCGCCGACAGGACGGTTCTGGAGCGGACACCGGTACCTCGGAGACGGGTACCTCGGATACGGGCACGGGGCATGGCGGTTCCTCTTCCTCGCGGTGATCGGGGGGACGGACGGCGGGGCGGCGGATCGGGTCGGTCAGCGGGCGGTCTCCAGCGCGATACGGGCCTGAAGCGCCCGCAGCGTGGTCCGCGCGCGGTGCAGCGCGGAGGGCGGCGCCGCGCCGCCGGCGGCGCCGCGGGAGTAGCGGCGCTCGATCCCGTACTGGAGTGCGGAGATGACGCTGGTGAGGATCACGTACCAGGCGGTGGCGGTGAGCAGCAGCGGGACGACGTCGCCCGGGTAGGTGCTGCCGAGCGTCTCCACCGAGCCGAACAGGTCGAGCAGGGAGACGTAGAAGACCAGCGAGGTGGCCTTGACCAGGCCGATCAGCTGGTTGACGTACGCGGGGACGATGCTGCGCAGCGCCTGCGGGAGGACGATGCGGGTGAACTGCCGGTAGCGGGTCATGCCGAGCGCGGCGGCGGCCTCGTGCTGGCCGCGGTCGACCGAGAGCAGCCCGCCGCGGACCACTTCGGCGGCGTAGGCGGCCTCGTTGAGGCTGAGGCCGACGACGGCGACGGTGGTGTCGGTCGCCAGCCGCGCCTCGTCGAAGCGGAACAGTCCCGGGCCGAACGGGACGCCGACGCTGACGGTGGCGTACAGCGCGCTGAAGTTGTACAGGAACAGCAGCAGCACGATCAGCGGGACGGAGCGCAGCAGCCACACGTAGGTCCAGCTGAGCACGCGCAGCACCGGGTTGGGGGAGAGCCGCGCCAGCGCCAGCAGGACGCCGCCGGCCAGGCCGCACACCGCGCTGAGGGCGGCGACCTTGAGCGTGATCAGGAGCCCGTCGAGGACGACCGGGCGGGCGAACCAGTAGCCGAAGCGCCGCCACTGGAAGAACGGGTTGGTGACCAGGCCGTGCACCACCTGGGCGAGCAGCACCAGCACGGCCGCGGCCGCGCCCAGCCGCCAGGGATGCCGCTGCGGCACCACCCGCGGGCTCCGCGGGCGCTCGCCGGGCGGCGGGGACGAATCGAAACCACGCTCGGCGGGACGCTGCATGGGAGTGATCGTCGTGGCCCCCGCGGGCGGGCGGCAATCGCGATATTGCCCTGACTGTACGTCACCCATGCCACCTGTGCGTCACCGCCGGGCGCCGGAGAACGGCGGCGGCCGCGCTCCTCCCGGGAGGGAGGGCGCGGCCGGCGGCGCGCGGAGGGCCCGGGGGAGCGGGGGAACCGCTCCGGCCCCGGGGGGCTTCCTAGATGTCGAAGTAGAGCTCGAACTCGTGCGGGTGCGGGCGCAGCTGGATCGGGGCGATCTCGCTGGTCCGCTTGTAGTCGATCCACGTCTCGATCAGGTCGGCGGTGAAGACGCCGCCGGCCTGCAGGTACTCGTTGTCCGCCTCCAGGGCGTCCAGGACGGCCGGCAGCGAGGTCGGGACCTGGGGGACGCCGGCGTGCTCCTCGGGGGCCAGCTCGTAGAGGTCCTTGTCGATCGGCTCGGCCGGCTCGATCTTGTTCTTGACGCCGTCCAGGCCCGCGAGCAGCAGCGCGGAGAACGCCAGGTACGGGTTGGAGGACGGGTCGGGCGCGCGGAACTCGACGCGCTTGGCCTTCGGGTTGGACCCGGTGATCGGGATGCGCATCGCCGCCGAGCGGTTGCGCTGCGAGTAGACCAGGTTGACCGGGGCCTCGAAGCCGGGGACCAGGCGGTGGTAGGAGTTCACCGTCGGGTTGGTGAAGGCCAGCAGCGACGGCGCGTGCTTGAGGATGCCGCCGATGTAGTAGCGGGCGGTGTCGGACAGGCCCGCGTAGCCCTGCTCGTCGTAGAAGAGCGGCGTGCCGCCCTGCCACAGCGACTGGTGGACGTGCATGCCGGAGCCGTTGTCACCGAAGATCGGCTTGGGCATGAAGGTCGCGGTCTTGCCGTTGCGCCAGGCGACGTTCTTCACGATGTACTTGAAGAGCATCAGGTCGTCGGCCGCGGCGAGCAGCGTGTTGAACTTGTAGTTGATCTCCGCCTGGCCGGCCGTGCCGACCTCGTGGTGCTGACGCTCGACCTGCAGGCCGGACGCCTCCAGCTCCAGGGAGATCTCGGCGCGCAGGTCGGCGAAGTGGTCGACCGGCGGGGCCGGGAAGTAGCCGCCCTTGTAGCGGACCTTGTAGCCACGGTTGTCCGCGGTGGCGCCGGTGTTCCAGGCGGCCGCCTCGGAGTCGATGTGGTAGAAGGACTCGTTCGCGGAGGTCTGGAAGCGGACGCTGTCGAAGACGTAGAACTCCGCCTCCGGGCCGAAGTACGCGGTGTCGGCGATGCCGGTGGACGCCAGGTACGCCTCGGCCTTCTTCGCCACGTTCCGCGGGTCACGGCTGTACTGCTCGCCGGTGATCGGGTCGTGGATGAAGAAGTTGATGTTGAGCGTCTTGTCCTTGCGGAAGGGGTCGACGCGCGAGGTGGACAGGTCGGCGCGCAGCGCCATGTCCGACTCGTGGATGGCCTGGAAGCCGCGGATGGACGAGCCGTCGAAGGCCAGCTCCTCGCTCGGGTCGAACGTCGAGACCGGCACCGTGAAGTGCTGCATCACTCCGGGCAGGTCACAGAAGCGGACATCGACGAACTTGACGTCCTCGTCCGCGATGAACCTCTTGACGTCGTCGGCGTTCTGGAACATCCAACTCCTCCTAGGCCCGGCCGTCAGGTCGGGTTGGCGATCGAGGTGCGGCCAGTGCGGTGGCGCACACTGCCCAGACCTTAGGGATCAGGGATTACTCCAGCATGACCCATTTGTTTCGTCGACGTTAACCGCGACGCCGGGTGAGTTGCCCCCGGGCGGCGGGCGGCCTCCCGGCCGGGGTTACCGTGGACGGGTGGACAACAGGGATGCCATCGGATCGTGGCTTTCGGGGCCGCGTGCGGCCGCCGAGCAGATGGGCGTGGAGTTCGGCTACCGGGGTGAACGCCTCGGGCTCCCCGAGCACGGGCCCGGCTCCGTCGCCTCGATCGGCCGCCGGGTGGCGGCCCTCTTCGTGGACTGGATTCTCTGCGTGGTGATCGCATACGGCCTGATCGCGGACCGTGACGTGCACCTCGCCGACAACTGGGCGCTCGCCGTCTTCGGCGCGGTCAGCCTGATCGGCCTGGCGCTGGTCGGCAGCACCCCGGGCAAGATGCTGCTGCGGCTGCGCGTCGTCGGCGTCGACGGCACCCGGCTCAGCCCGCTCGGCGCGCTGATCCGCACCGTGCTGCTGCTGCTCGTCATCCCCGCCGTCGTCTGGGACCGCGACACCCGCGGCCTGCACGACAAGGCGGCCAAGGCGGTCCAGATCCGCGTCTGACCGCGGTCCGCGTCTGACCGCGGTGGGCGCTGGGGCGGCGGGCGCGGGAGACCGCGGGCCGGCACGACGAAGGGGCGCCGGGGACCCTGCGGTCCCGGCGCCCCTTCGTCGTCCGCGTCACGCGCGTGTCGGTGGGGGAGGTGCTCAGCGGCCCTTCGGCATCCGCATGCCGCGAGGCATCGGGCCCTTCGGGATCGGCATGTTCGACATCAGGTCGCCGAGCGCCCTCAGCCGGTCGTTCACCTCGGTGGTCTTCGACCCGCTCAGCGCCCGCGGCAGCCGCAGCAGCGTGGTACGGATCTTCTTCAGCGGCAGCTGGCCCTCGCCGTCACCGACGATGAAGTCGTGGACCGGCACGTCGTACACGACCCGGCCGACCTTCTTCTTCTCGCCGGCGATGAGGGCCTTGACGCGGTTCGGGTTTCCCTCGCCGATCAGCACGACGCCGGCCTTGCCGACCGCGCGGTGCACCACGTCCTGGCTCTTGTTCATCGCCACCGCGGGGGTGACCGTCCAGCCGCGCCCCACGTTCTCCAGGACCGCCGCGGCCGCGCCCGGCTTGCCCTCGAGCTGTCCGAAAGCCGCCCGCTCGGCGCGGCGGCCGAAGACGACCGCCATCGCGAGGAAGGCGAGCAGGACGCCCAGGATGCCCGCGTAGATGGGGTGACCGATCAAGAAGCCGAGGGCGAGGATGACACCGAAGGTGACGATTCCCACAGCCGCAATGACAAGACCGATCGTGGAGTCGGCCTGCCTGGTCATCTTGTAGGTCTGGACGATCTGCGCCAGTCGTCCAGGGTTCTCGGATGTTTCCTTCCTCGCCATGCGGCAAAGGATACGTGGCCTGTCGGGACGCCGTCACCGCGGCAGGGGTGACGGCCCCCGCTCGCCGAACGTCCGGCCGCCCGCCAGGGCCGCCATCTCGTGCTCGGCCTCCCGCCGGTCCCTGGCGCGCTGCCGGTCCGCCACGACGGCGGCCCAGGCGTTCCTGCGGGCGGTCTGCTGGCCGCCGCTCAGCAGAAAGGTTTCGACAGCACGCAGCGCGCCCGCCACGGGGGCGTACGGAAGCGGCCGGCGGGCGTGCAACTGCTCGGACTCGGACGGCATGGCGGCCCCCTCATAAGGCATCTGAAACGTCTGTATGACGACAGCCTGACCACACCGTGTTACCAGCCGGTGACCAGTCGGTCAATCTCGGATGAAAGCCGCACCCGCCACCCGGGGTACGGGCGGCGGATGCGGCTTTCGCGCCGCTTCACGCGCGGACGGCGGCGGACCGCAGCGGATCGCCGCCGGACGGCAGCCGGACCCGGGCGGGACGGCGGGCGGTGTCGGTGCGCGGTCAGCGCGCGGCGGCGGCCTCGACCTGCCGGCGGCGGTCGACGGCCTGCTGGAACAGCCGGCCCGCGCGGTAGGACGAGCGGACCAGCGGGCCGGACATGACACCGGCGTAGCCGATCTCCTCGGCCTCCTCCTTCAGCTCCACGAACTCCGCGGGCTTCACCCACCGCTCCACCGGGTGGTGGCGCACCGAGGGCCGCAGGTACTGGGTGATGGTGATCAGCTCGCACCCCGCGTCGTGCAGGTCCTGCAGCGCCTGGCTGATCTCCTCGCGCTCCTCGCCCATGCCCAGGATCAGGTTGGACTTGGTCACCAGGCCGGCCTCGCGGGCGCGCGTGAGGACTTCGAGCGAGCGCTCGTAGCGGAAGCCGGGACGGATCCGCTTGAAGATCCGCGGCACCGTCTCGACGTTGTGCGCGAGCACCTCGGGGCGGGCGCCGAAGACCTCGGCGAGCTGCGCGGGCTCGGCGTTGAAGTCGGGGATCAGCAGCTCGACCTTGGTACGGCCGGCCGCGCGGTCCGCGGTCATCGCGTGGATCCGGCGGACCGTCTCGGCGTACAGCCAGGCGCCGCCGTCCTCCAGGTCGTCGCGGGCGACACCGGTGATGGTGGCGTAGTTCAGGTCCATGGTGAGCACGGACTCGCCGACCCGGCGGGGCTCGTCGCGGTCCAGCGCCTGCGGCTTGCCGGTGTCGATCTGGCAGAAGTCGCAGCGCCGGGTGCACTGGTCGCCGCCGATGAGGAAGGTGGCCTCGCGGTCCTCCCAGCACTCGTAGATGTTGGGACAGCCGGCTTCCTGGCAGACCGTGTGCAGGCCCTCGCTCTTGACGAGTTTCTGCATCTGCGTGTACTCGGGGCCCATCTTCGCCCGGGTCTTGATCCACTCGGGCTTGCGCTCGATGGGGGTCTGGCTGTTGCGGACCTCCAGGCGCAGCATCTTGCGTCCGTCGGGTGCGACTGCGGACACGACCGGCTCCCTAAAGCTGAGATTCTGCCTGTGGCTTTGATTCTTATGCGAACGCCAGGGTACGCCCCGGAATTCCTAGACGGCGCGGGGCAGGGGCGCCGCGGTGGTGAGGACGGCGGTCAGATGCTTCTCGACCACCGGCAGCACCTCGGCGACCGGTACCTCGCGGCCCAGCTCGGCCGAGAGCGAGGTCACGCCCGCGTCGCGGATGCCGCACGGCACGATCCGGTCGAACCAGGTGTTGTCGGGGTCGCAGTTCATCGCGAACCCGTGCATCGTCACGCCCTTGGCGACGCGGATGCCGATCGCGGCGAGCTTGCGGTCCTCGCGGCGCTGGCCGGCGTTGGACGGCGCGTACTCCGGGCCGTTCAGCCGGGGGTCGAACTCGCCGTCGGCGGCGGCCAGCCGCGGGTCGAAGTCCAGCGTCAGACCGCCGGCCGCGCCCCGGCTCTCCACCGCGTCGCCCAGCACCCACACCCCCGAGCGGCCCTCCACCCGGGTGGTCTCCAGGCCGAAGTCCGCCGCGGTGCGGATCAGCGCCTCCTCCAGCCGGCGGACGTGGGCGACCACGTCGACCGGGCGGGGCAGCTTGAGGATCGGGTAGCCCACCAGCTGGCCGGGGCCGTGCCAGGTGATCTTCCCGCCGCGGTCCACGTCCACCACCGGCGTGCCGTCCAGCGGGCGTTCGCTGGGGTCGGTGCGCCGGCCCGCGGTGTAGACCGGCGGGTGCTCCAGCAGCAGGCAGGTGTCCTCGATCTCGTCGGCGAAGCGTGCCGCGTGCACCCTGCGCTGCTCCTGCCACGCCTCGGTGTACTCGACGGCGCCGGCCCCGAACCCCAGGTGCACGAAGTGCAGCTCACTCACGACGACTCCCTCCTGCTGTCCTCACGCCGCGCGCCTCGCACGCCGCGCCGGTGGGCGGATGTGGATCGCACTCCGCGCCACTCTCACTGTACGGCGGCGCGGCCGGTGCTCGGCGGGGTGGTCGGCGGCGGCCATAGCAGGCCGGTTCCGGCGGAGTCGGGGTGTTTACCCGGAAATGGGCGGAGCGGTCGTCCGTTCGGGGGAATACCCGATTCTTACGGTGAGCTTCCCGGCACCGGCCGTTACATTCGCGCCGACCTCCGAGACGAGTTCCCCCAGCGGAAGTGGACCGCCCTGCCGATGACGGACCGTGCCCCTCAGCGAGACCCCGACCGCCCGAACCGCCCGGCGCGTGCGGCAGCCGCCATCGCCGCGAGAGCCGCGGCGGAACACGGCGCCGAGGCGGAGCACCCCGGCCCGCCGGGACAGCGGGGCGCCGCGGAAACGCGGGCCGGAGCGGCCCCGGGCGGCCACCCGCCCCGTACCGCCGCGGCCGGCCGCCGCCCGCGCGCCGGCCGTGCCACCCAGCCGAACGGCAGGCTCGCCGAACTCATCGCGGAGGCCGGCTTCTCGCACGCCGGGCTGGCCCGCCGGGTCGACCAGCTCGGCCTGGAGCACGGCCTCGACCTGCGCTACGACAAGACGTCCGTGACCCGCTGGCTGCGCGGCCAGCAGCCGCGCGGCACCACCCCCGCGCTCATCGCGGAGGTCTTCACCCAGCGCCTCGGCCGCCGGCTCTCCGCGCTCGACCTGGGACTCGACGCGAGCGCCCCGGTCTACGCCGGGCTGGAGTACGCCGCGACGCCCGGCGAGGCGGTGGACATCGTCAGCGGGCTGTGGCGCAAGGACACCGGCAACCAGGCCGACCTGCGCAAGATCGCCTTCACCCCCGCGGGGCTCGTGGTGCCCAGCAGGGACTGGCTGATCGGGCGGCCCGACGACACCGTCGCGGTGCTCGCGCAGAGCGGCGGGGCCGACCGGGACCCGGCGGCGGAGCGCCCGGCCCGGGTACCGCCGCAGCGCCGGGGATGGGCCGCCGCGCAGCCCGCGGCGAGGCACCGGCACGGCATCGGGGCGGGCGACATCGCCGCGGTCCGCGCGGTCGGCGACCTGTTCCGCAGCCTCGACCACGCCTACGGCGGCGGCCACGCCCGCCAGGCCCTGGTCCGCTACCTGGAGCACGAGGCGGAGCCGATGCTGCGCGGCTCCTACGGCGAGGCGCTCGGCCGCCGGCTCTTCTCGTCCGTCGCCGACCTGACCCGGCTGGCCGGCTGGACCTCGTACGACATCGGGGCGCACGGCCTCGCGCAGCGGTACTTCGTGCAGGCGCTCCGGCTCTCCCAGGCCGCAGGCGACCGCGTCTACGGCGGCTACGTGCTGGTCACCATGAGCCGCCAGGCGGTCTACCTCGGGCACGGCCGCGAGGCCGTGCAGCTGGCCAGGGTCGCCCAGCAGGGCGTCGGCACCGCCGCGCCCGCCGTCGTCCAGGCGCTGCTGCACGCCGCCGAGGCGCGCGGCCACGGGCTGCTCGGCGAGGCCCGCGCCTGCGCGGCCGCGCTGGCCCGCGCCGAGCGGGCGCTGGCCGCCGCGCGCGGCGGTGACGAGGTGCCCGGCTGGGCGCGCTTCTTCGACGAGGCGCAGCTGGCCGACGAGTTCGGGCACTGCCACCGCGACCTGCAGCAGTGGCGCGTGGCCGCGCAGTACGCCGAACGCTCCCTGGCGCTGCGCGCCGCCGGCTACGCCCGCAGCCGGCTCTTCTGCCGCACCGTCCTGGCCGCCTCGCGGCTCGGCCTCGGCGAGGTCGAAGCGGCCTGCGCGCTCGGCTACGACGTCGTCCGCGCCGCCTCCGACATGCGCTCGGCGCGCGCCGCGGAGTACGTCCGCGACTTCGCCCGCCGCCTCGACCCCTACCGGGACACTGTGGCCGTTCGGGCCTTTCGGGAGCGGCTCGCCGCTCTCCCGCACCCCTGACGGTGCCGTGCCGGCCCGGGGGCCGGGAGTGCAGGCCGCGGCTGCACGTGGGCGCGCCCCACACGGCGCCTCCTGTCGCCCCGGCCCCGGTCCAGGCGTCGCCGGGGCATCCGCCCCCGCGCGGCCGGGAGGGTGCGCACCGGCCTGGCGGCTGGGCTTGTTGCCCGGCCTGGGGGGCGGGCGGGTGCCTGTCGGCCTGGCGGCCGAAGGGCGTTCGACCGGCCCGGCGGCCGGGGGCGCGGGGGCGGCCTAGGGTCGGGGGATGGAACCGTTGCTCGCGGCCGATCTGGCCGCTCTGTCAGGGCTGTTGACGTCGACGAAAGACCATGCCGACCGGTTTCTGAACGGGATCGGGGAGCGTCGGGTGGCGGCCGCGGGGGCGCCGCCCGTGCGGGCGGAGGGAGCGCCGGCGCGCGGGGTGGGGCTGGAGGGCGCGCTGGCGCGGTTCGCGGGGCGGTGGGAGGCCGGGGTGTCGGGCAGCGCGGGCCCGCGCTATCTGGGGTTCGTCACCGGCGGGGCCACGCCGGCCGCGCTGGCCGGCGACTGGCTGACCGCCGCGTACGACCAGAACGGGTCGAGCGGCGGCGGCTCGTGGGCCGCGCAGCTCGAAGAGGAGACGCTCGGCTGGCTGCGCGAGCTGTTCGGGCTGGGGGAGGCGCACCAGGGCGCCTTCGTCAGCGGGGCGACCGCCTCCAACACGGTGGGCCTGGCGATCGCCAGGGAGTGGCTCGGCGAACGCCTCGGGGTGCGGGTCTCGCAGCAGGGGGTCGCCGCCCTCGGCCCGGTCGAGGTGCTGTCCGGCTCCCCGCACTCCAGCGTCGGCAAGGCGCTCTCGGTGCTGGGGATCGGGCGCGGCAGCCTGCGCCGCGTCCCGGTGCTGCCCGGACGCGAGGCGGTCGACGCGGCCGCGCTGGAGGAGTCGCTGGCCGCGCTCGGCGGCCGCCCCGCGATCGTCGTCGCCAACGCCGGCACCGTGAACACGGTGGACTTCGACGACCTCGCGGCGATCGCCGCGCTGCGCGAGCGCCACCCGTTCTGGCTCCACGTGGACGCCGCCTTCGGCGGCTTCGCCGGGCTCTCCCCGGCGCACGCCCACCTCGTACGGGGCCTGGACCTCGCCGACTCGGTCTGCGTCGACCTGCACAAGTGGCTCAACGTGCCCTACGACTCCGCGGTGCAGTTCACCCGGCGCCGGGACCTGCAGACGGCGGTCTTCCACAACGCCTCGCCCTACCTCGGCGAACCCACCGCGGCGCACCCGGACTTCCTGCACCTGACGCCGGAGAACTCGCGCCGGCTGCGCGCGCTGGCCGCGTGGTTCGCGCTGACCGCGTACGGGGTGGCCGGGCACGCCGAGATCGTGGTGCGCACCGCGCACTGCGCGGAGCTGCTCGGCGCGGGCCTCGACGCGCACCCCGCGTTCCGGCTGCTCGCCCCCGTGCGGCTGAACGTCGTCTGCTTCACCCTGGCCGACGACCCGTCCCGGGTCCCGGAGTTCCTCGACGCGGTCGCCGCCGCGGGGGAGACCTACCTGACCGCGACGGTGCTGGACGGCGTGTCCGCGGTGCGCGCCGCCTTCTCCAACTGGCGCACGACACCCGAGGACGCGGCCCGCGTGCTGGCCGCCCTCACCGCCGCGGTGCGCTGAGCGCCGCCCCCCCGTCGTGGGGACGGCGGCGCGGCGCCCAGCGGGCGACCTGTGCGGTGGTCAGGCGGCGTTGTCGCGACGCCCGGGGTGCCCCGCGGGCGCGAGGTCGCGCAGGGCGGCCGCGGCGGCGCGGCCGGCCGAGTGCAGCGCGCCCTGGACCGTGCTGGTGCCGCGGTGTCCGCCGCAGACGTACAGCCCGGACAGCAGCCGTACCGGCCGGCGCAGGTCGTGCGGCGCGGGCATGGCCGGCACCGCCTGCGCGTCGGTGTGCAGCGCCAGCAGCTCCCAGCCGTCCGTCGAGGTGTCGTACAGCTCCGCCAGATGCGCCCGGATCGCCTTGTCGTCGTCGCCGTCCGGCGGCGGGCCGAGCACCACCGAGGTGACCAGTGCGAGGCCCGCCGGCGCTCGCGTCGGATCGACGGCACTGGCCGGCAGGGTGTGCGAGACCGGTCCCGTCCGGTCCGCGTCGAGCACCAGCGCGGGCTCGCGCAACGGCGGCGCCGACGGCGCCGCGTGGTGAATGACCGTCACCTGGTGGAAGGCCGGTATCCGCAGCCCCGGCAGCAGTGCCGCCGCGGAGCGCGCGTCGGTGGCCACCAGCACGCCGCGGCAGGGCAGTTCGGTGCCGTCCTCGGTGAGCACCGCGTTCACCGCGACGCGCGCGGCGCGGGTGCCCAGCCGCACGGTGCCGGGCGGCAGCGCGGACGCCAGCGCCCGCGGCAGGCTCGCGGCGCCACCCGCGGGCAGACAGGTGCGGCCGCGGGCGAAGCCGCGCAGCACCAGGTCCGCGACCCGGCTCGACGTGACCAGCTCCGGATCGCACAGCAGCGCGGCGAGCAGCGGCCGCAGGAAGCCCTCCACGGTACGCGGCGCGAAGCCCCGCAGGCCGAGCGCCAGCGCCGCGGTCGTCTCCGGCCTGGCGACCAGCCGCGGCACCGGAGTGGCGGCCAGCCGGCTGAGCGTCGCGCCGAGCCGGGCCCGCTCCAGCGTGGAGCCGATCGGCGCCCGTACCGGACTGAACGCGGCCCGCGCGCCGCGCGGATCGCCCACCCGGTAGCCGCGGCCGGCGGCGCGAACCACCGCGCCCGGCGCGACGGGCGCGAGCGGCAGCCCGCGCAGCGCCGAGCAGTGCCCGAGCGCGGGGTACGAGGTGTTGAGCAGAGCCGGGCTGCGGTCCAGCCGGAAACCGGCCACCGAGTCGGTGGCCATCCGGCCGCCCACCCGGTCCGCGCCCTCCAGAACGGTGACCCTGAGGCCGCCGTCGATGAGATGGTGCGCCGCGGCGAGACCGGCGAGTCCCGCCCCTATCACGATCACGTCCGCCGCTGCGGCTGCCCCTTGCCGGCGTGCTGGTGCGAGCACGATGCCCCTCCCGGAGATCGGGTCCGTTCCCCGCTGCGTACGACGACGGGCCGGGCACACCGAGGCGCCGGGCACACGGGGTCCCGCCCCCGCGCCCCGTGACGGGGATGGCCGCATTCGCGCACGTTGCGCGAATCATGCCCTTGTCGACCCCGGTCGAAGCGGATTGCCCACGCTCTTTCCAGGGCCGCACCCCCACCCCCACCACGCAGACCTGAGGGCCACCTCCCCCCACCCCGCGCCCCCACCCCGGAGGCCCCGGCCCCCGCCCCAGGACCACCCGGCCCCGCACCCACCCCAGCCCCCACCCGCCGCCGCCGGCAGGCTCAGCGCTGGATCGCCGCCCGCAGGGCCTGCTCGATGGTGGGGAAGGCGAAGGTGAAGCCGGAGCCGAGAAGCGCGGCGGGGCGGACGCGCTGGCTGGCGAGGATGTCGCCGGCGAACTCGCCGAGGGCGAGGCGCAGCGCGGGGGCGGGAACGGTGGCGAGGGTGGGGCGGCGCAGGACGCGTCCCATCGCCGCGGTGACCTCGCGGTTGGTCAGCGGCTCGGGGGCGGTGAGGTTGACCGGGCCGGACAGCGACGGCGTGTCCACCAAGTGGCGGAGCGCCGCGACCTCGTCGTGGAGCGCGATGAAGCTCCAGAACTGGCGGCCGCTGCCGAGGCGGCCGCCGAGGCCGGCGCGGAAGAGCGGGAACAGCCGCCCCCACGCACCACCACCGGTGGAGACCACGAGACCCGTACGCGCGTGCACGGTCCGGATGCCGGCGTCGCGTGCGGGCCCGGCGGCGCCCTCCCAGTCGCGGACCAGGTCGGCGAGGAACCCGGTGCCCGCCGGGCTCTCCTCGTCGACCCAGGAGTCGCCGGTGTCGCCGTAGTAGCCGATGGCGCTGCCGCAGACGAGGACCTCGGGTGGGGTGTCCATGGCGGCGACCGCGCGGGCGATCGCGGCGGTGCCGAGCACCCGGCTGTCGCGCAGTTCCTTCTTGCGCTGGTCGGTCCACCGGCGGGTGCCGATCGGCGCTCCGGCGAGGTGGACGACGGCCTGGCAGCCGTTGAGGCCCGCGGCGTCGACGGTCCCGGCGGCCGGGTCCCAGTGGGCCTCGCCCGCGGTGCGCGGCCGGTGCCTCACCAGGCGGACGACGTCGTGGGAGTCGGCGGCCAGGCTCGCGGCGAGTGCGGAGCCGATCAGACCGGACGCGCCGGTCACAGCGATACGCATGGCGCCATCCTGCACCCTGGGCCGGTGCCGGCGGCGTAAGGACGCCGCGCCGCACCCGCGCGGCGCCCGCACCGAACCCCGGCGTCAGCCGACGCCTCAGCCTCGGTCTCAGCCGAAGCGCGCCCAGAGCTGGGGGAAGCGGGACCCCATCGCGGACTCGTCGTCGAAGTCGATCGGTTCGCCCTCGGGGGCGTCCTGGACGGGCAGTTCGAGGTCGGGCAGGCGTACCGCGGTGAGCTGCTCGTACGCCTCGTCGGCGGCGTAGCCGAGATCCTCCGCGTCGCCGTCGGTCTCCGCGTCGAACTCCGCGACGAGGAAGGCGAGGTCGTCCGGCGCGTGCAGGGCGCCCTCGAAGACGTGCCGGCCCTGGCCGATCAGCCAGCAGCGGAAGTAGTCGAAGGACTCGTCGTCCGCGCCGCCGAGCATGATGTCGGCGGCGGCCCACAGGTCCCACCGGAAGGCGCGGGCGAATCTGGTCTCGAAGTGCCGGGCGAAGTCCAGCACGGCGTCCGGGTCGAGTTGTGCGAGCCGCTCGACCAGCAGGTCGGCGTGCTCCTCCGGATCGCCGTCGGCCGCCTCGCGCGTACTGTCGACGATCTCCCAGAACTCCGTCTCGTCCATCACGCGTACAGCTTCCCGGTAACGGCCCCCGCACGCACGCTCAGTGCCCCGGATGGCAGCCGTGTCGTGACGTAGCCGGGCCCACGATCCGGTGGTACGACCGGCTCTGCCGTCCGGCGTATGCCCCTCGGAGCCGCGGTCAGCGGCGCCGCAGCGTCATCTGGTAGGCGACGGTGCGCCGGTGCGGGCGGAAGCCGAAGGCGCTGTTGATCGCCAGCATGTGGCGGTTGTCGTCCGCGTTGTTCGTGTCGATCTCGGTGACCTCGGGGTGCTCGGCCTGGAGCAGGCGCAGCATCTCGGCCTTCACCCACCGGCCGAGCCCGTTGCCGCGGTGCCCGGGGAGCACCGCGGTGTCGTGCTGCCGGGCCGGTTCCGCGGCGTCGGGGCTCACCACGAGCTGGGTGAAGCCGGCGACCGAGCCGTCGCTCTCGCTGACCGCGGCGACGGTCAGCAGCCGCTCGCCGCGCCGCGCGATCACCTCGGCGGTCTCGCGGACGCGCGCCTCGTCCCACGTCACCTGCCCGCGGTCGGGGCCGGCGGCCGGCAGCCCGGCCATCGTGGCGCGGGCGCGGGCGAAGGGCGCGGCCATCTCGTCGGGGGCGACGCCGGGCCAGAAGGCGAGCCGGTAGCCGGGGTGCGGCACCTCGGGCAGCTTGCGGATGCGGTCGGGCACCTCGGCGAGGGGCAGCCGCAGGTGCGTCTGGCGGAGCACCGGTTTGAAGTCGCGGGTGCCGAGGAAGCCCTCGCCGGGCGTCCCGGCAGGCACCGTGGTGAGCACGACCCGGCAGCCCGCGGCGGCGGCCGCCTCGGTGACGGTCGCCAGCAGCCGCGATCCCGCGCCCATCCTGCGGTGCGCGGGGTGGACCGTCATGTCGACGTCGGCGCGGTGGCTGCGGCCCGGGTCGTCGAAGAGGCGCAGCAGGGCGATCGCCACCGCGTCGTCGCCCTTGCCGCGCACCAGCCAGAGCACCTGGCGGATGCCGCTGCTCACGGTGGTCAGCCTCGCCCGCACCGCGTCCTGGGTGGGGATCGGTTCGCCGGGCCGGTCGTGCGCGAGCGCGGCGGCCTGCACGCGGTGCCAGGCGCGGAAGTCATCGGCGGTGGGAGCCGTCAACGGGCTGGGATTGGCAGGCATCCGGGGGACCGTAGCCGTCCGGTGTAGACGCCCGCAATCCCTTTCCGGCCGCCGGTGCGGCGCTGCGCGGCCGGAACAGGTGCTTCTCCAGGTGACAAGGGTGCCACCGGGCGCCTGTGCCCCCGGCGCTACGCGCGTCTCCCAGGTCGCGTTCGGTGCGTCGAGAGGCGGCACCCGTTGCCGTACGCCAGGACGGGGCGTCGTCCTGCCGACGCCGGGTCCGCGCGCGTACGCACCGGATACGCCGAGCGTGCCGTGGCCGGCTACGGCGGGCGGCGCAGACCGGCCCGCCTGACGGAGGACGCTCCGGGGGCCGGTCTGCGTGCGCTCACAGGCCGTAGCGCGCCACCGCCTCCTTGACCTTCGCCGGCGGTATGTCGCCGCGCCTGGCGAGTGCGCCCAGCGCCTGCACGACCAGCGACTGGGGGTCCACCCCGAAGTGGCGGCGGGCCGCGTCGCGGGTGTCGGACAGGCCGAACCCGTCGGTGCCCACCGACGTCCAGTCCTGCTCCACCCACGGGGCTATCTGGTCGGGCACCGCCCGCATCCAGTCGCTGACCGCGACCACCGGGCCGGCCGCGCCCTCGAGCGCGCGGGTCACGTACGGCACCCGCTCCTCGCCGCGCAGCCGCGCCGCGTCGCACTCCAGCGCCTCGCGGCGCAGCTCGGTCCAGGACGGCGCGGACCACACGTCGGCGGCGACGCCCCAGTCCTCGGCGAGCATCCGCTGCGCGTCGAGCGCCCAGTGGATGGCGGTGCCGGAGGCGAGCAGCTGGAGCCGGGGGGCGTCCGCGGCCGGGGGCTGCGCCTCGCGGTAGCGGTAGAGGCCCTTGAGGATGCCCTCCTCCACGCCCGCGGGCATGGCGGGCTGCACCTTCGGCTCGTTGTAGACCGTCAGGTAGTAGAAGACGTTCGGGTCCTCGTCGGCGCTGCCGGGGCCGTACATCCGGCGCAGGCCCTCGCGCACGATCACCGCGACCTCGTAGGCGAACGCCGGGTCGTACGAGATCGCCGCCGGGTTGGTGGAGGCGATCAGGTGCGAGTGGCCGTCGGCGTGCTGGAGGCCCTCGCCGGTCATCGTGGTGCGTCCCGCGGTCGCGCCGATCACGAAGCCGCGGCCCAACTGGTCGGCGAGCGCCCAGAACTGGTCCGCGGTGCGCTGCCAGCCGAACATCGAGTAGAAGATGTAGAACGGGATCATCGGCTCGCCGTGCGTGGCGTACGAGGTGGCGGCCGCGGTGAAGTCGGCGAGCGAGCCGGCCTCGGTGATCCCCTCGTTGAGGATCTGGCCGTTCTTCGCCTCCTTGTAGTACAGGAGCTGGTCGCGGTCGACCGGGTCGTACGTCTGGCCCTTGGGCGAGTAGAGGCCGGCGGACGGGAAGAGCGACTCCATGCCGAAGGTGCGGGCCTCGTCGGGGACGATCGGCACCCAGCGGCGGCCGGTCTCCTTCTCCCGCATCAGGTCCTTCACCAGCCGGACGAAGGCCATGGTGGTGGCGATCTCCTGGGTGCCGGAGCCCTGCTCCACCGCCTTGTACGCCTTGTCGGACGGCAGCGGCAGCGGCCGCGCGGTGACCTTGCGGGCCGGCGCGGGACCGCCGAGCGCGGCGCGCCGCTCGCGCAGGTAGCGCAGCTCCGGGGAGTTCTCGCCGGGGTGCCAGTACGGGACGACGTCGGCGTCCAGCGCGCTGTCCGGGATCGGCAGCTCCAGCAGGTCGCGCATGGTGCGGAACTGCGCGCCGGTGAGCTTCTTCATCTGGTGGTTGGCGTTGCGGGACTCGAAGCCCGCGCCGAGCGTCCAGCCCTTGACGGTCTGCGCGAGGATCACCGTCGGCGCGCCCTTGTGCTCGACGGCGGCGCGGTAGGCCGCGTACACCTTGCGCGGCTCGTGTCCGGCGCGCGAGGTCTGGAACAGCTCGACGACCTTCGCGTCGGTGAGCCCGGCGCCGATCGCCCGCAGCGAGGCGTCCGCGCCGAAGAAGTGCTCGCGCACGTAGGCCGCGTCGCGGGTCGCGTACGTCTGGAACTGCGCGTCCGGGACCTCCCGCAGGCGCCGCAGCAGGGCGCCGTCGGTGTCGAGGGCGAGCACCTCGTCCCAGGCCGCGCCCCACAGCGACTTGACCACGTTCCAGCCGGCGGCGCGGAACTGCGCCTCCAGCTCCTGCACGATCTTGAAGTTGGGGCGGACCGGGCCGTCGAGGCGCTGCAGGTTGCAGTTGATCACGAAGGTCAGGTTGTCCAGGCCCTCACGGCCGGCCAGCGCCAGGGCGGCGGTCGACTCCGGCTCGTCCATCTCGCCGTCGCCGAGGAACGCCCACACGCGGGAGTCCGAGGTGTCCTTGATGCCGCGGTGCTCCAGGTACCGGTTGAAGCGGGCCTGGTAGATCGCGGACAGCGGGCCGATGCCCATGGAGACGGTGGGGAACTCCCACAGCCAGGGCAGCCGGCGCGGGTGCGGGTACGAGGGCAGGCCGTCACCGCCGGTCTCCTGCCGGAAGCGGTCCAGATGCGCCTCGGTGAGGCGGCCGTCGAGGAACGCGCGGGCGTAGACGCCCGGCGAGGCGTGGCCCTGGAGGTACAGCTGGTCGCCTGACCCGGGGCCCTCCTTGCCGCGGAAGAAGTGCTGGAAGCCGGTCTCGTAGAGCCAGGCGGCCGAGGCGAAGGTGGCGATGTGGCCGCCGAGCCCCTGCCGGCTGCCGCGGGTGACCATCGCGGCGGCGTTCCAGCGGTTCCAGGCGGTGATCCTGGCCTCGATCGCCTCGTCGCCCGGATAGGCGGGCTCGGCGGAGGTCGGGATGGTGTTGATGTACTCGGTCTCCAGCAGGGAGGGCAGCGCGATGCCGTCGCCGGCGGCGCTCTCCAGGGTGCGGCGCATCAGGTACGCGGCACGGTGGGGGCCGGCGGCGCGCGCGACGGCGTCGAGGGACGCGCGCCATTCCGCGGTCTCTTCGGAGTCCCGGTCGGGGATCTGGTCGAGCTGGCTCAGCCGCGGCTGACGTACGGCGTCGGGCATGGGTGGCCGCCTTCCGAACGGAGGGAGGGTCGTGTGGGTGCGAGTGCGTGTCGGCACGACAGGGCTTCGCTCCCCGCACTCGACGATACGCCTGCGATCGATGATCGATCAATGATTCCCGGTCGGGTTTTCCAAGTCGGCACGGGGTGCCAGCCTTGCAGGCACCCCGTGCCTGACCTGGTCTTCCTTGGAAACAGTGGTGAGCGCGCCTCGTGCGCGGCGGGCGGCGGCCCGCTCGTCAGACCTGGGGGGCGCAGCTCAGCACATGGGACTTGATGAGCGCGCAGATGTCCGGGTCGCGGCGCGCGAAGGCGTCCACCAGCTCCTGGTGCTCGGTCGCGTACGCGCGGGGCGCCGGGCTCAGCCAGCGGATCGACAGCGTCGTCCAGACCTCGATGCCGAGCGTCTCCCACGCGTGCAGCAGCACCGCGTTCCCGGCCGCCCTGACCAGCTCGTGGTGGAAGGCGACGGTGTGCCGCACCTGCGCCTCGCCGTCCAGCTCCGCGTCCGCCTCGCGCAGCGCGGCGACCTCGCGCTCCAGCGCCGAGTGGTCGTCGGCCAGCCGGCCGGCCGCCAGCTCCGCCGCGACCTGCTCGAGACCGGCCCGCACCGGATAGCTCTCCTTGAGGTCGGCCGCCGTCAGGTTGCGCACCCGCACACCCTTGTTCGGCTCCGCCTCGATCAGCCGCAGCGACTCCAGCTCGCGCAGCGCCTCCCGTACGGGCGTCTGGCTGACCTGCAGCTCCACCGCGATCCTGCGCTCCACGATGCGCTCGCCCGGCTGCCACCGGCCGCTGACGATGCCTTCGAGGATGTGCTCGCGGATCTGCTCGCGGAGGCTGTGCACGATCAGGTGGGGGGCTGCGGCAGAGGCCATCGGGCGCACTCCTTCACACGTTGCGTGCCATAGACGATACGGGCACGGCGCAACCGTGCCTCCCCCGTCGCACGTGCGGCGCCCCCGTACCCCGGCAGGGTACGGGGGCGCCGCGCGTGTCGGTGCTCGCCGGTGCGCTAGACCCGGCTCACAGGCCCAGCTCGACCTCGAACTCGCCCGCCTCCAGGATCTCCTTGACCGCGGTCAGGTAGCGGGCCGCGTCGGCGCCGTCCACCAGCCGGTGGTCGTAGGACAGCGACAGGTACGTCATGTCCCGCACGCCGATGACCGTGCCCTCGGCGGTCTCCACGACCACCGGGCGCTTGACGGTCGCGCCGATGCCCAGGATGGCGGCCTGGTTCGGCGGCACGATGACCGTGTCGAACAGCGCACCGCGCGAGCCGGTGTTGCTGATCGTGAAGGTCGCGCCGGCCAGGTCGTCCGGGGTGATCTTGTTCGACCGGACGTTCCCGGCCAGCTCCGCGGTCTTCTTGGCGATGCCGGCGATGTTCAGGTCGCCCGCGCCCTTGATGACCGGGGTCATCAGACCCTTCTCGGAGTCCACCGCGATCCCGATGTTCTCGGAGTCGAAGTAGGTGATCGTGCCCTCGTCCCCGTTGATCCGCGCGTTGATCACCGGGTGCGCCTTGAGCGCCTGGGCGGCGGCCTTGACGAAGAACGGCATCGGGGAGAGCTTCACGCCCTCACGGGCGGCGAAGGACTCCTTGGCCAGGCCGCGCAGCCGCATGACCCGGGTGACGTCCACCTCGACCACGCTGGTCAGCTGCGCCTGCGAGTGCAGGGCCTTCATCATGTTGTCGCCGATGACCTTGCGCATCCGGGTCATCTTGACGGTCTGGCCGCGCAGCGGGGACACCGCGGCCGGGGCCTTCGCGGCGGCCGGAGCAGCCGCGGGGGCGGCGGCTGCCGCCTTCGCGGCCTCGGCGGCCGCGAGCACGTCCTGCTTGCGGATCCGGCCACCGACGCCGGTGCCGCGCACCGAGCCGAGGCTGACGCCGTTCTCGGCGGCGAGCTTGCGGACCAGCGGCGTGACGTACGCGCTGTCGTCGCCCGCGCCGGCGGGGGCCGCGGGGGCGGCAGCCGGAGCGGCCTGAGCCGGAGCCGGAGCCTGGGGCTGGGGCTGGGCCTGTGCGGCCGGTGCGGGAGCGGCCGGTGCGGGCGCCGGGGCCGGTGCGGCGGCCGGGGCCGGAGCCGCGGGCGCAGGTGCGGGGGCCTGGGCGGCGGGCGCCGGAGCCGCGGCGGGGGCGGGCGCGGCAGGCGCCGGAGCCGCCGCGGGGGCCGCGCCCGCCGCGCCGACGACGGCCAGCCGCGCGCCGACCTCGGCCGTCTCGTCCTCCTGGACCAGGATCTCCAGGACGGTGCCGGCGACCGGCGACGGGATCTCGGTGTCGACCTTGTCGGTCGAGACCTCGAGCAGCGGCTCGTCGGCCTCGACGCTCTCGCCGACCGCCTTCAGCCAGCGGGTGACGGTGCCCTCGGTGACGCTCTCGCCGAGCGCCGGCAGCACCACGTCGGTGCCCTGGGCGCCGCTCGCGCCCGCGGCCGCCTCGGCGGTCGGGGCGGGGGAGGGCGCGGCCTGCTCGGTCGACGGAGCGGCCGCGGCGGGCTGCTCGGCCGCCGGAGCGGGCTGCTCCGCGGGCTGTGCGGGCTGCTCCGCGGGCTGTGCGGGCGCGGCCTCGGCGGCCGGGGCCGCGGCCGGCGCGCCGGAGCCGTCGTCGATGACGGCCAGCTCGGCGCCGACCTCGACGGTCTCGTCCTCGGCGACCTTGATGGACGACAGCACGCCGGAGACCGGCGACGGGATCTCGGTGTCGACCTTGTCGGTCGAGACCTCGAGCAGCGGCTCGTCGGCCTCGACGTGCTCACCCTCGGCCTTCAGCCAGCGGGTGACGGTGCCCTCGGTCACGCTCTCGCCGAGCGCCGGCAGGGTTACGGAAACCGCCATGGTTGCGGTTGCTCCTAACGGATCTGTGCGGATGGGGTGGCGGGTGGAGGGTCAGTCGTGGGCGTGCAGCGGCTTGCCGGCCAGAGCCAGGTGGGCCTCGCCCAGCGCCTCGCTCTGCGTCGGGTGCGCGTGGATGAGCTGCGCGACCTCGGCGGGCAGCGCCTCCCAGTTGTAGATGAGCTGCGCCTCCCCGACCTGCTCGCCCATCCGGTCGCCGACCATGTGGACGCCCACGACGGCGCCGTCGCGGACCTGGACGAGCTTGACCTCGCCCTGGGTCTTGAGGATCTTGCTCTTGCCGTTGCCGGCCAGGCTGTACTTGAGCGTGACCACCTTGTCCGCGCCGTAGACCTCCTTGGCCTTCGCCTCGGTGATGCCCACGGAGGCGACCTCGGGGTGGCAGTACGTCACCCGCGGCACGCCGTCGTAGTCGATCGGCACGCCCTTCAGGCCGGCCAGCCGCTCCGCCACCAGGATCCCCTCGGCGAAGCCGACGTGCGCGAGCTGGAGGGTGGGCACCAGGTCGCCGACCGCCGAGACGGTCGGCACGTTGGTGCGCATGTACTCGTCCACCAGCACGTAGCCGCGGTCCATCGCGATGCCCTGCTCCTCGTAGCCGAGGCCCTGCGAGACCGGGCCGCGGCCGATCGCGACCAGCAGCACCTCCGCCTCGAAGGTCTTGCCGTCGGCGAGGGTGACCTTCACACCGCTGTCGGTGTACTCCGCACTCTGGAAGAAGGTGCCCAGGTTGAACTTGATGCCGCGGCGGCGGAACGCCCGCTCCAGCAGCTTCGAGCTGTTCTCGTCCTCCACCGGCACCAGGTGCGGCAGGCCCTCGACGACCGTCACGTCGGTGCCGAAGGACTTCCACGCCGAGGCGAACTCCACGCCGATCACGCCGCCGCCGAGGATCACCGCGGACTGCGGGACCCGGTCGATCACCAGCGCGTGGTCGGAGGAGATGATCCGGTTGCCGTCGATGGTCAGACCCGGCAGCGAGCGCGGCACCGAGCCGGTCGCCAGCAGGACGTGCCGGCCCTCGATCCGCTGCCCGTTGACGTCCACCGAGGTGGGGGAGGACAGCCGGCCCTCGCCCTCGATGTACGTCACCTTCCGCGAGGCCACCAGGCCCTGCAGGCCCTTGTAGAGGCCCGAGATCACGTCGTCCTTGTACTTGTGGACGGCCGCGATGTCGATGCCCTCGAAGGTGGCCTTCACCCCGAACTGCTCGCTCTCGCGAGCCTGGTCCGCGATCTCACCGGCGTGCAGCAGCGCCTTGGTGGGAATGCAGCCGTTGTGCAGACAGGTGCCCCCGAGCTTGTTCTTCTCGATCAGGGCGACGTCGAGCCCCAGCTGCGCGGCACGCAGAGCGGCTGCGTAACCGCCGCTGCCGCCGCCGAGGATCACTAGGTCGAAAACAGTGCTGGCGTCGTTCGCCACGTCACGTCCTCCATGCATGTACGCCGGATCCGGCCTCCATGACCGGTCGGCGGCTTTGGTTCGGCCGCTTTGTCTCAAAGGGGGGCCCTGTCGTGCCGAGACAACATCCTCGCACTTCTTGACGCCGGGCGGGCCACCGGGCCGCCTGGGTGAGACGAACGAGATACGGCCCCGGTCCGTGAGCCCGGGGCCGTAGTGACGGATCTCACGCGGTCCTGCCGCCGGCCAGGGCTAGAGCAGGTCGCCCGCGGCGGTCTGGCGGGCCAGGCTCACCAGGGTGCGCACGCCGGTGCCGGTGCCGCCCTTCGGGGTGTAGCCGAACGGCGCGCCCTCGTGGAAGGCCGGCCCCGCGATGTCCAGGTGCGCCCAGGTGATGCCCTCGCCGACGAACTCGCGCAGGAACAGGCCGGCGATCAGGCCGCCGCCCATCCGCACGCCGATGTTCGCGATGTCCGCGGTGGGGGAGTCGAAGGTCTTGCGCAGCTGCTGCGGCAGCGGCATCGGCCAGGAGTCCTCGCCGGCCGCCAGCGCGGTGGTGTGCACCGCGGTGCGGAACGCGTCGTCGTTCGCCATGATGCCGAACCGGCCCTCGCCCAGCGCCAGCACCATCGCGCCGGTCAGCGTGGCCACGTCGACGATCGCGTCCGGCGCCTCCTCGGAGGCGCGGGCCAGCGCGTCGGCCAGCACCAGGCGGCCCTCGGCGTCGGTGTTGAGCACCTCGACGGTCCTGCCGCTGTACATCCTCAGCACGTCACCCGGCCGGGTGGCCGCGCCGCCGGGCATGTTCTCGGCGAGGGCGAGCCAGCCCGTCACGTTGACCTTCAGGCCGAGCTTGGCGACCGCCACGATCGCCGCGAACACCGCGGCCGCGCCGCTCATGTCGCACTTCATCGTCTCGTTGTGCCCGGCCGGCTTCAGCGAGATGCCGCCCGAGTCGTACGTGATGCCCTTGCCGACGAAGGCCAGCGTGCGCTCCGCCTTGGGGTGTGCGTACGCCACCCGGACCAGCCGCGGCGGCGTCGCGGAACCCTGGCCGACGCCGAGGATGCCGCCGTAGCCGCCCTTGGCGAGCGCCTTCTCGTCCAGCACCTCGACCTTCAGGCCGAACTCCTTGCCGGCGGCCTGCACGGCGGCGGCGAACGCCTTCGGGTCCAGGTCGTTGGACGGCATGTTGATCAGGTCGCGCGCGCGGTTGACCTCCTCGGCCACCGCGACGGCACGCTCGGCGGCCGCCTTGTGCGCCTTGTCGCGCGGCTTCGCGCCGACCACCGCGACCTCGCCGAGCGGGCCCCTGGCCGGGCCCGAGCCGTTCTGCGACTGGTACGCGGTGAAGGCGTACGCGCCCAGCAGCGCGCCGGTCGCCACCGCCTCGACGTCGGCCGGGTCGCCCGCGGGCAGCGCGAACGCGGCCTTCTTGGCGCCCGCCAGGGTGCGGGCCGCCACGCCGGCCGCCTTGCGCAGTGCCTCCGGGTCGTACGCCACCCCGTCGTCGGGGGCCTCGCCCAGGCCGACCGCCAGCACGACCGCGGACTTCACGCCGGACGGCGCGGGCAGCTTGGTCGCCTCACCCTCGGTGCCCGAGGCGCCCAGCGTCTCCAGCAGGCCGGCGAGCTTGCCGTCGAAGGCGGCATCCACGGTTTCCGCTCCCGGAGCGAGACGGGGGCCCTTCGGGCCCTTCGTCACGCCCACGACGACGGCGTCCGCGCGCAACGCCGCGGCGGAGGAGGTACTGAGTGTCAGAGCAGTCACGGTGGATGAGGTCCTATTCGGTCGAGGTCCTTGTGCGTGCGGGCCGGTGGGATGGGCCGGCCCGGCCCCTCGCATCGTATTCCGCCCCGGCGCTGTCCGCGTCGCGGACGCCCCCCGCTCCCCCCGACGCCCCACCCCGCCCCACCTGGTCAGCGCCCAGATCGCGCCGTGCTCCCGCCCTGTCCGCGGGCTCGCGCCCGGACGGCGGTGGGGGTTGCGCCCTGCCAGGGGCGCGGGCAACCGGCCACCGGGCGGTGGTCCGGGGACGGCGGGAATTGCCCCTTCGGGGCGGTGCCGACGTACAGCCTCGTCGGGGTCGCTGGTCGCGCGGTTCCCCGCGCCCCTGAAAGGCCCCGGGCTGCGCCCGGACGGCGGTGGGGGCTGCGCCCCGCCAGGGGCGCCGGGCGGTGGTCCGGGGACGGCAGCAACAGCCCACCGGGCCGGTGGCGGTGTACCGCCCTCGCCCGCGCCTCAGGGAAGGACGGGCGCGGAGGGGGCGAGGTCAGTGGAGGGTGAGCGCCACGTACGTGGCAGTGGTGGCGGCCTCGCACAGGGCGCCGAAGACGTCGCCGGTGACGCCGCCGAGGCGGCGGACGCAGCGCCGCAGGAGGAGTTCGGCGCACAGGAGCGCGAGTACGGCGGCGAGGGCGCCGCGCCATGAGGCGACGGCGGCGGCGGCGAGGGCGGCGCACAGGAGGGCGACGCAGGCCGCCGTGGCGCGCGGCACCGCGGAGGCGACGGCGGCGCCGAGCCCGTCGGCGCGCGCCGCGGGCACCCCGCCGCGGCAGCCGAGCGTCATCGCGCCGCGCCCGGCGACCGCCGCGGCCACCACGGCGCCGCCCCCGCGCAGCGCCCCCTGCCCGTAGCCGTCCGCGGCCGCGGCGACCTGCGCGAGCAGGACGAGGACCAGCACGAGCACCCCGAACGGACCGATGTCCGACTGCTTCATGACGCGCAGCGCGTCCTGCGCGGGCTTGCCGCTGCCGAGCCCGTCGGCGGTGTCGGCGAGCCCGTCGAGGTGCAGCCCGCGGGTGAGCGCGGCGGGTACCGCGACCGCCGCGACGGCGGCCACCAGCGGGCTCGCACCGAGCCGTAGCAGCGCCGCGCCGGCAACGGCCGCGCACAGTCCGACCACGACGCCGACGAGCGGGGCGGCGATCATGCCGCCGCGGGCGGCCGCGCGGTCCCAGCGGCTCACCCGCACCGGCAGCACGGTGAGCGTGCCGAAGGCGAAGCGGAGCGCGTCCAGCGGGGACGCCGGGCCGGAGGCCGACGGGGTTGCGGTCACCGCGCGAGGCTATCGCGGCAGTTCGGCCGGGGTTCCGCGGCGGCCGAGACCCGTCTCCGCCGCGGCCAGCACGAGCACCGCGGCGACGCCGGTCAGATGTTCGTACCCGGCGAGGTTGGTCACCCAGACCACCTCGACGACCATCGCGACGGCGATGGCCGCCGCGGTGCACCAGGCCCGGTAGCGGCAGGCGGTGTACACGCCGAGCGCCACGACGGCCGCCGAGGGCCCGGTGTCGCGCACGTGCAGGGCGCGCGGCGTCAGGCCGAGGAAGGGGAACGGGTCGGGCCCCGCCCACAGCGTCCAGCGGGCGCACCATGTGCCGGCCACCGTGGCCAGCAGCGCGACCGCCAGCGTGCGCCGCGCGCCCAGCGTGGTCTCGGCGATCCCGAACACCACCACGACCTGGAGGAGCAGCCCCCAGATGGGCAGCGAGGGGTCGGGCACGAAGAGCGAGAGGGGCGTGCGCAGTATGGCCGTCCACCAGGGGAGGGTGGCGTAGACGCCGCCGAGCCGTTCGACCCAGTCGCTCAGTGCGTCGTCGCGCTGGACGAGTTGGAGCGCGAGGATGCCCGCGCAGGAGGCCGCGGTCAGCGGCACCGCCCGCAGCCGCGCGGTGCGCAGCGCCCGCCACACGTCCGGGAAGACGCCGCCCCACTCGGCCCGTACGAAGCCGTGTGCGCGGCCTGGTACGGAGCCGCGGACGCGGCCGCGCACGGGGGCTCGCCGTGCGGGCGGCGGGAGTTCAGCCGCTGCGCCGCCGTCGCAGCGGTGTGGGCAGCCGGGGCACTCCGAGGAAGCCTTCGGCACGGGCTCCGGCGAGCCCGATCCTGGGCAGTTCGCTCGACTTGCCGAAGAGCACATAGCGGGGCTCCCAGATCGGGCGGAACTTGGCGTTGGCGCGGTACAGCGACTCGATCTGCCACCAGCGCGAGAAGAACGTGAGCAGCGAGTGCCACAGCCGCAGCACCGGTCCTGCGCCGAGCCGCGAACCGCGCTCGAACACCGAGCGGAACATGGCGAAGTTCAGCGAGACCTGCTGGACGGTCACCTCGTCGGCGCGCTGGATCAGCTCGATCACCATGAACTCGATCAGGCCGTTGTCCGCGCCGCGGTCACGCCGCATCAGGTCGAGGGAGAGCCCGTGCGGCCCCCACGGCACGAAGCTGAGCAGCGCCCGGGGTGTGCCGTCGCCGTCCTGGCACTCCACCATCACGCACTCGCCGTCCGCGGGGTCGCCGAGCCGGCCGAGGGCCATCGAGAAGCCGCGTTCCGTGCCGCCGTCCCGCCAGTGGTCGGCGCGCTCCACCAGCACGTCCATCTCGTCCGGCGGGATGGCGGCGTGCCGCCGGATGCGGACGGTGCAGCCGGACCGCTTCACCCGGTTGTACGCCTGCCGGACGGTGCGCATCGCACGGCCGTCGAGGGTGAAGTCGGTGGTCTCCACGACGGCCTCGTCGCCGAGTTCGAGGGCGTCCAGGCCGTGCCGGGCGTAGACCGTGCCGGCCTCCTCGCTGGCGCCCATCACCGCCGGCACCCAGGCGTGCTGCTTCGCCTCGGCGAGCCAGGCGTCGATCGCGCCCGGCCACGCCTCGGGGTCGCCGATCGGGTCGCCCGAGGCGAGGGTGACGCCGCCGAGCACCCGGTAAGCGATCGCGGACTTGCCGGTGGGCGACCAGATGACGCTCTTGTCGCGGCGCAGCGCGAAGTAGCCGAGGGAGTCGCGCTCGCCGTAGCGGCCGAGCAGGCCGCGCAGCCGCTCCTCGTCCTCGGCGCCGAGCAGTTCGCGGCCGCGCGGGGAGCGGAAGGCGACGAAGAGCACCAGCAGGAAGAGCAGGGTGCTCATGATGTTGATCACGACGTCGACCCAGCCCGGGGTGACGATGGTCATGAACCCGGCGTCGCTGGGGACCAGCGAGACCAGCCGGACCAGGGCGTAGCCGAAGGTGTCGCCGAACCCGGCGCCGTTCTCCGAGTTGGTGACGGCGACCAGCGCGGTGCCGACCAGCGCGGCCAGCACCAGGCCGACCACGGCGGCGACGGCGGCCTGCCAGGGGTTGGCCCGGTCGCCCTTCGCCCGGAACTCGCGCCGGCCCAGCAGCAGCGCGACGAGGAACGCGGTGGTCAGCCCGAGGGACACCCAGTTCTGCGCGTGCCGGTGGATCTCCGGCCACACCATGCTGAGCGCGAGCGCGGCGAAGAACAGCCCGCACAGGATCAGGTTGAGGATCCAGGCCGCGCGCTTGCGCCGCCGCATCGTGACGGCGAGGAACAGCGCGAAGGCGGCGGAGGTGAAGCCGGCGGTCAGCAGATAGGGCGTGAAGTAGTTCTGGGCGTTGTGGCGGCGGATGTCGGTGCCGAAGCTGACCCAGACGGCGCCCAGCAGGTTCACCGCGGTCACGATGCGGAGGTACCACACCGTGAAGGCGGCAGCGCGCCGGGCGGTTCCCATGAACGGGAAGCCTATTCCGAAATGACCGGATTATCCGGTATGCCCCGCGCGGTACGGCGGTCGCGCTGTCAGCCGGCCAGCTCCGCCGACAGCGCGGCGGCGGCCTGGAGCAGCGGCAGGGCCAGTACGGCGCCGGTGCCGCCGCCCGCCGAGACGCCGCGGTCCAGCAGCGGCTCCAGCGAGATCCGGTCCAGCGCCTTGTCCTGGCCGGCCTCGCCGGTCGCGCCGCCCGCCACCCACCAGTCCGGGGCCCGGAAGGCCACCCGCTGCGCGACCAGCGCGCACGCCGCGCTGACCACGCCGTCGAGCACGACCGGCATCTTGCGGACCGCGGCCTGCAGCAGGAAGCCGGTGATCGCGGCGAAGTCGGCGCCGCCGACCGCGGCGAGCAGCGCCAGCTGGTCGCCCAGCACCGGGCGGGCGCGGCGCAGCCCGTCGCGGATCGCCGCGCACTTGCGCATCCACGTGAGGTCGTCGATGCCGGAGCCGCGGCCGGTGACCACCGAGGCGTCGGTGCCGCACAGCGCGGCGATCAGCACGCCGGCGACGGTGGTGCCGCCGACGCTCAGGTCACCCAGCAGCACCAGGTCGGTGCCGGAGTCGGCCTCCTCGTCGGCCAGCGCCATCCCGGTGCGGAACGCCTGCTCCGCCTCCTCGGCGGTCAGCGCGTCCTCGACGTCGATCCGGCCGGAGCCGCGGCGGACCCGGTGCGCGGTCACCTCGTCGGGCAGCTCCGCCGGGTCGCAGTCCAGCGCCATGTCGATCACGCGGACGCCGGCGCCGTACTGGCGGGCGAGGACGGTGACCGGCGCGCTGCCGTCGATCGCGGCGCGGGCCAGCGCGGCCGCGGTGCCCGCGGGGCGGGCGGACACGTCCAGAGCGGCGACGCCGTGGTCGGCGGCGAAGATCAGCACGCGCGGGCGCGTGATCGGCTTCACCGGCACGTGGCCCTGCACGGCGGCCAGCCAGTCCGCCAGCTCGGCGGGCTTGCCCAGCCCGTCCGCCGGCCGCACCAGCTTCTGCCACCGCTCCTGCGAGTCCCGCCGCGAGTCCGCGTCGGGGCGCTCCACCAGGGACCCGAACTCATCCATCTCGATGCCGCTCACCCCGGAACCCTATCGCCCCCGCCCCCCACCCCCGCACGGGCTGTACGTCATCTCCGGCCCGGA